>DATAFN010000122.1:0-1725 GCA_036257435.1 Actinomycetes bacterium | reverse complement strand
GCCGCGCTCGCCGATCCGGCTGCCGCCGATGGGCAGTGCCGCGTGGTCGGGCAGCCGGTCGATGAACCCGGTGACCCGCTCCAACTGGTTCGGATTGTTCAGCGCGCCGTACAGCGCGTCCTCGTCGTCCGGCGCACCGGTCTTGGTGTTCTTGGCCTGGTCGGTCAACGCGGCCACGAAATCGTCGTGGATGCCCGGGCCGGCCAGCACCCGAGTCGCCGCCGTGCAGTCCTGCCCGGCGTTGAAGTAGCCGGCCACCGCGATCGCCTCGGCTGCCGCCTCGAGGTCGGCGTCGTCGAACACCATCACCGGGGCCTTGCCGCCGAGCTCGAGGTGCACCCGCTTGAGATCGCGCGCCACCGACTCGGCGACCTCCATGCCCGCGCGGATCGATCCGGTGACGGAAACGAACTGCGGGATCTCATGGGTGACCACGGCGCGCCCGGTGTCCCGGTCGCCGGCGACCACGTTGAACACCCCGGCTGGCAGGTGCTCGGCCATGATCTCGGCCATCAGCAGCGTCGACGCCGGCGTGGTGTCGGACGGCTTGAGCACGACGGTGTTGCCCGCGGCCACCGCCGGCGCCCACTTCCACACCGCCATCATCATCGGGTAGTTCCACGGGGTTACCTGTGCGCATACCCCGATGGGCTCGCGCCGGACATAGGAGGTGTGCCCGGCCATGTATTCGGTCGCCGCCCTGCCCTCGAGCATCCGGGCAGCGCCGGCGAAGAACCGGATCTGGTCCACCGTCGGCGGGATCTCCTCGGACCGGGTCAGCCCGATCGGCTTGCCGGTGTTCTCGCACTCGGCCGCGATGAGCTCCTCGGCCCGCGCCTCGAACGAGTCGGCGATCCGCAGCATCGCGAGCTGCCGCTCGGCCGGCGTGCTCTCGCTCCAGCTCTCGAACGCGGTCGCGGCAGCCTTGGCCGCCCGGTCGACGTCAGCAGCGCCGGACAGTGGAGCCCTGGCGAAGACCTCACCGGTGGCCGGATTGATCACGTCGGAATAGCGGCCGTCGGCCGGCTCCACATACTCGTTGTTGATGAAGTTGCGCAGGACGCGCGGCTCGCTCACGGCATCTCCACTGTGCTGATCGGCTCCGGACCACGGAGATCCTCGGGCCGGCGCAGGCCGGTCGGAGGCCCGGATCCGGACAGGTCCGGACGCCGGGGAGCCTAATACGGAAATTCGCTCTTCGGGAGGGCCTGGACAAGTGATTCAGTCATCAACTAGCCAGTTGAGCGACGGAATCGCTTGCCAACCGCATATCCCTCAGCGAGGATGCCAGCCGTGAACCGCCACCGTGCCAACAACTCCGGCATGCAACTCGACGAGGTCTCCAAGGCGATCATCGAGCAACTGCAGCAGGACGGGCGCCGGGCGTACGCGACCATCGGCAAGGCGGTGGGCCTGTCCGAGGCTGCGGTCCGGCAGCGTGTCCAGCGGCTGCTGGACGCCGGTGTCATGCAGATCGTCGCGGTGACCGACCCGCTGCAGGTCGGGTTCAACCGGGAGGCGCTGATCGGAGTGACCGTCGAGGGCGATGTTGTCCCGGTCGCCGACGCGATCGCCGATCTTCCCGAGGTGAGCTATGTCGTGCTCACCGCCGGCTCGTTCGATGTTCTCTGCGAGGTCGTTTGCGAGGACGACGATCACCTGCTCGATGTGATCAACGACCGGATCCGCTCGATCAGCGGGGTCCGGAGCACGCAGAGCTTCGTC
>DATAFN010000088.1:0-2758 GCA_036257435.1 Actinomycetes bacterium | reverse complement strand
GGCGTCAGTCCGCGAGATCAACCCGCTGGTCGACGTCGTCATCCACAACACGGCGCTGACCACCGAGAACGTCATGGAGATCTTCTCCGGCTACGACCTCATCGTCGACGGCACCGACAACTTCGCCACCAGGTACCTGGTCAACGACGCGTCCGTGCTGCTCGGCAAGCCGTACGTGTGGGGCTCGATCTACCGCTTCGACGGGCAGGCGAGCGTGTTCTGGGCCGAGCACGGGCCTTGCTACCGTTGCTTGTACCCGGAGCCGCCGCCGCCCGGAATGGTGCCGTCCTGCGCGGAGGGCGGCGTGCTGGGTGTGCTGTGTGCGTCCGTCGGCTCGATCCAGGTGAACGAGGCCATCAAACTGCTGACCGGGATCGGCGACCCGCTGGTCGGGCGGCTGATGATCTATGACGCGCTGGAGACCAGCTACCGCGAGCTGCGGGTCCGCAAGGATCCGGAGTGCGCGGTCTGCGGGAAGAACCCGTCGGTCACCGAGCTGATCGACTACGAGGCGTTCTGCGGCACCATCTCGGCCGAGGCGGCCGAGGCGGCCCGCGAGTCGACCATCTCGGCGCGGCAGCTGGCCGGCATGCTCGAGCGCGGCGACGACTTCCTACTCGTCGATGTGCGGGAGCCGCACGAGTACGAGATCGTGAGCATCCCGGGCTCGGTGCTGATCCCGAAGGGCGAGATCATCTCCGGCGCTGCGCTGGCCGGTCTGCCACAGGACCGCCCGATCGTGTTGCACTGCAAGAGCGGCACGCGCTCGGCCGAATGCCTAGCCGTGCTCAAGGCCGCCGGGTTCGCGGACTCGGTCCACGTCGGCGGCGGCGTAGTGGCCTGGGTAAACCAGATCGAGCCGGAGAAGCCCAGCTACTGAGCGCTTGCCGCCCTGCCGCGGGCGGTTAGGGTGCTCGGGTGCTGCCCACGCCGTTCGCCGAGGCCGTACTCGACCTGATCGAGCGGATCCCACCCGGCCGGGTCATGACGTACGGCGATATCGCGGAGTACCTCGGCACCGGCGGCCCCCGTACGGTCGGCACGGTGCTATCTCGGTACGGCGGCGGCGTGCCGTGGTGGCGGGTGATCCGCGCGGACGGCAGCCTGCTGCCGGGGCATGAGCAGAAGGCGCTGGCGCTCTACCGGGCCGAGGGAACTCCGATGAACCGCGCCGGAGACCGGGTCGACATGGGCAGGGCTCGCTGGTTCGGTCCGGCCGGCTCACTCGAGCCGCGCCCCATCGGCAAGCCCCGAACGCGCGCCACCCAGCCTCGGCGCGTTTGACCCACAACTGTCAGCGGCACGTGGTCTGATTCCCTCAGCCGAGGGCGCCCAGCGCGACGGAGGGAGGACGGCCATGGCCCGCACGAACGCGCGATATCGCCTGGTCAAGCCGCCCGTAGCCGCCGCATCGGCGCCGGTGCTCGACGAGGCGCAGCAGGCCGTCGTGCGGTATCGCGGCGGCCCGCTGCTGGTGCTGGCCGGCCCGGGCACCGGCAAGACCACCACGCTGGTCGAAGCGGTCATCGACCGGATCCGGCACGGCCACGACCCGAGCCGTGACGGCCCGGAGTTGGCTCCGAGCGAGGTGCTCGCGCTCACGTTCAGCCGTCGAGCCGCGGCCGAGCTGCGCGACCGGATCACCGCCCGGCTCGGCCGGTCCGCGGTGGCTCCGAACGTGGCCACCTTCCACTCGTTCTGCTACGGGCTGGTTCGGCAGTACCAGCCGGCCGACGTCTTTGCCTACCCGCTGCGGCTGCTGTCCGGACCGGAGCAGGAGGTCGCGGTCCGCGAGCTGCTTGCAGGCAGCATCGACACCGGTCGGGTCCGCTGGCCGCAGCTGCTGCGCGACTGCCTGCACACCCGCGGGCTGACCGAGGAGGTCAGGGACGTCATCGCGCGCACCCGCAATCTGGCGCTCGATCCGCGCGATCTGCGCCGGATCGGCGCCGATACCGGTGACCGGCAGACCTGGTCAGCGCTGGCCACGTTCGTCGAGGAGTATCTGGACACGCTGGACAGCCTCGGTGCGATGGATTACGCGGAGCTGGTGCACCGCGCCGTCCTGCTGGTCGACCAGGCGCACGTCCGGGCAGATCTGCGCGAGCGGTTCTCGGCAGTGTTCGTCGACGAATACCAGGACACCGATCCGGCTCAGGTCCGGCTGCTCGCCGCGCTGGCCGGGGACGGTCGGGAGCTGGTCGTGGTCGGCGATCCCGACCAGTCCATCTACGCGTTCCGGGGGGCCGACCGGACCGGCATCCTCGACTTTCCGGCCCGCTTCCGCCGGCTCGACGGCCAGCCGGCTACCGTGCTCGCACTGCACACGTCGCGGCGCGCCGGCGCGGTTCTGCTCGGGGCGTCCCGCCGGGTGACGGAGCGGATGCGGCTCAATCGGATGCACGCGCACCTGCAGGTACACCGGGAGCTGGCCACCGCACCCGGAATCGAGCCGGGGATGGTCACGGTCCGCACCTACCCATCGCTCGGCGCCGAGCTCGAGGCGGTGGCCGACGTGCTGCGCCGAGCCCACCTGGAGGATGGCGTGCCGTGGCGGGACATGGCGGTCCTGGTCCGCTCGGGCCGGCGCTCGATTCCGGTTACGCGGCGGGTGCTGGGCGCCGCCGGGGTGCCGGTCGAGGTGGCCGGCGACGAGCTGCCACTGCGATTCGAGCCGGCGGTGGCGCCGCTATTGCTTGCGCTGCGCTGCGCGGCCGACGAGGGCGCGCTCACCGCAGAAGCGGCCCGGGTGCTGCTG
>DATAFN010000061.1:0-15906 GCA_036257435.1 Actinomycetes bacterium | reverse complement strand
GGGTGGTCGCGGCTGTTCACCGGTAGCGGGTCGACCTACACGCTCACCCCTGGCCCGAACGGCAGGCGGTTCGGCGTGAGTATCGCGTCGACCTAGCCGTGCCCACCGTCGAGGCTCCGAGCTTTGATCATCTAGCCGGGTCGGAGTCGGGCTGTGCACGACGCCGGGGATCGGTAGCCTCGTACGCACGCCTTAGATCCAGGAGTTGCCAGCATGTCCCTGCGGCTGCGTCCAATCACCCGGCCCGAGCACCTCGCGTTCATCGCTACTCGGCCGTCGGTGAGCTTCCTGCAGTGCCCGGCCTGGGCGCAGGTGAAAAGCGAGTGGGCCAGCGAGACGCTCGGCTGGGTGGACCAGTACGACCGGGTAGTAGGTGCGGCGCTGGTGCTCTACCGCAAGGTGCCCAAGCTCAAGCGGTACCTGGCGTACATCCCTGAAGGCCCGGTCATCGATTGGCAGTCGCCGAATCTGGCCGAATGGCTCGACCCGCTGATCGACTACCTGAAGGGCAAGAACGCGTTCGGGATCAAGATGGGTCCGCCGGTCACGCACCGGCGCTGGGAGTCCGAGACGCTCAAGGAGGCGATCGCGCAGCGATCCGCCAAGCGGATCCTCGACCTGCCGCCGGACCACGTCAACAACGGCGCCGTCCAGGTCATCGAGCAGCTGCGAGCGATGGGCTGGCAGCCACCGCCGGACGAAGCCGGCTTCACTCCCGGTCAGCCGCGGTACGTCTTCCAGATCCCGTTCAGCGGCCGGCACCTCGACGACATCTTCGCCGGCTTCAACCAGCTGTGGCGGCGCAACATTCGCAAGGCTGAGCGCAACGATGTGCAGGTGGCCATCGCCGGTCCCGATCAGCTGCCGGCGTTCCACGAGCTCTACCGGGTCACCGCCGAGCGCGATCGGTTCACCGGCCGGCCGCTGTCGTACTTCCAGAAGATGTACGACGCGCTCGCCAGCGAAGCTCCGGACCGGATCCGGCTGTACCTGGCCCAGCACGAGGGCCAGACGCTCGCCGCGACACTGTGGATCCTGGTCGGTGAGCACTGCTGGTACTCGTACGGCGCCTCGGCGAACCACAAGCGCGAGCTCCGGCCGAGCAACGCCATCCAGTGGCAGATGATCAAGGACGCGTACGGCACTGGCGCGAACGTCTACGACATGCGCGGCATCAGCGACACCCTGGACGAGAACGACCACCTATTCGGCCTCATCCAGTTCAAGCTCGGCACCGGTGGCCAGGCGGTGGAGTACCTCGGCGAGTGGGACCTGCCGATCCACAAGCTGCTCTACCGTGCGTTCGAGGCCTACATGGCAGTCCGGTAGCCGGCATGCTCACGCTGCACGTCGATGCTGCCGCGTGGCGTTCCGCGCTCAAGGCGGTAGCCGGCGAACTGCCCGGCCTGGTGCCGGTGGCAAAGGGCAACGGGTACGGATTCGGGCTGCGGCGGCTGGCCATCGAGTCGGCGCTCCTCGGTGCGGATACGATCGCGGTCGGCACCATGGCCGAGGTTGGCGAGGTCGCGGCAGCCGGCAGCTTTCCGCAGATCATCGTGCTAACCCCATGGCACCCGGGCGAGATCGAGCTGGACCAGGGGACGCTGCCGCCGGACACGACGCTGGTTCGGACGGTCGGCTCGATGGACGGACTGCGCGCGCTGGACGGCGAGCCGGTCGTCATCGAGTGCCAGACCAGCCTGCGCCGGCACGGTCTCGGCCACCGGGATCTGCCGGCACTGGTCCGGCATTACGAGCGGAGCATGATCACGGGTTTCGCGGTGCACCTGCCACTGGACCGCCCTGGCGGCTACGACCCGACCCGCGAGGTGGCGCGTTGGGTCGAGTCGCTGCGTGCGACCGCGCTGCCGCTGCGAACCATGTACGTCAGCCATCTGGCCGCGGCGGAGATCGCGACATTGCGGGCGCGGTACCCCGGCGTGGACTTCCGGCCCCGGGTCGGCACCCGGCTCTGGATCGGTGACCGCTCCACGTTCGCGGCCAGGGCTTCGGTCCTCGACGTGGTACCGCTACGCAAGGGTGACCGGTTCGGCTACCGGCAGCGCACGGCGCGACGGGCCGGGCACCTGTTGGTGGCTAGCGGTGGCACCGCACACGGGATCGGCCTGGAGGCGCCCCGGGTCGTCCAGGGCCTGATCGCGCGGGCGAAGGCGCTGGCCGGAGGTTGGCTGGCGGCGCTCAATCGGAACCGGTCCCCATATTCCTGGAACCGCCGGCGGCTGTGGTTCGCCGAGCCGCCGCACATGCAGGTGAGCCTGCTGTGGGTGCCCGAGTCGGTCCAGCCGCCGAAGGAAGGCGACGAACTCGCGGTCGACATCCGCATGACGACTACCCACTTCGACCGGGTTGTCCTGGAGTGAGCTGAACGGCGCCGGCCCGTCGTGGCGGCGGTCGTCCCGGGTGAGCTGACCGGCGCAGCGGCTAATGCGCGGCGCCGGCGCGTGCCAGGGTCGGCCCGAACCGGTCGGGGGCGCCGTCGAGCGGCCCGCCCGATGGGTCGTCGTCCACGCCATCGGCCCGGACCGGGTCGTACTGCGGGCGCAGGATGTCGCGCACCACCATCCCGGCGAGGTACGCGGTTCCAGCCAGGTGAGAGCTGATCGCGATCCAGTAATGCTGCTCGTCGAGCCCTCGACCGCCCGCGGTGTCGAGCAGGTACAACCAGACCCCGGCCCAGTACACGATCTCGCAGACCTGCCAGATCAGGAAGTCCCGCCAGCGCGGCCGAGCCAGCACCGCCAATGGCACCAGCCACAACGCGTACTGCGGCGAGTACACCTTGATGGTCAGCACGAACGCGACCACGACGAGAAACGCGAGCTGGGCGAACCGGGGGCGTCGTGGCGCAAACAGCGCGAGCGCGGCGATACCGGCGCACAACAGCAGCAACGACACCGCGACCAACCGGTTCAGCAACTGGACGTCCAGCCAGCCGCCAGCCTGGCTGATGATCAGCCATGGGGTGCCGAAGTCGGGGCCCCGCTCTTCGCTGAAGACCCAGAACCTGGTCCATCCGGACCAGCCGAACACCATCACCGGAACGTTGATCGCCAGCCAGGTCAGCAGCGCCGCGACCGCAGTCTGGGTGAACTCACGGAGTTTGCCGGCACGCAGGCAGAGCAGGAAGAGCGGGCCCAGCACGAGCACCGGATACAGCTTGGTCGCGATCGCCAGGCCGATCAGCACGCCGGCCAGCCCCGGTTCGTATCGGGACCAGGCGAGCATGCCGAGTGCCAGGAGCGCGACCGCGGCCAGATCCCAGTTGATCGTCCCGGACAGCGCGATCACCGGGGCGGCCGCCGCCATCACCCCGTCCCACGGTCTTCGCCCGGACAGCAGGACGGTCGCCCAGACCGCGACCGCGGCACAGATCAACATCAACCAGGCGTTGAGATCGAAGAACCGGACCGCTTCCTTGTTGACCTGGTTGGCCCCGCCATCCGAGAGCGCGCGGGCCAGCTCCGCGGTCACCGCCATGATCGCACCGGTCAAGACCGGGTACTCCAGCGCCTCGTAGTTCCCCTCGTCAACGTAGGGCAGGTTGCCCTCGGCGAAGCCGCGCAACCGGTACATGTGCGGGATGTCGCTGTAGCACATGTGCGAGTACGCGTATCCGGCCACCGGTGACGCCCACGCGTTCTCCCGGCAGATCCCGCGCTGCATGATGCCGAGCCCGGCCACGATGATGACCACCGCGAGCGCCACCCGCATCGGCGTCCACCAGTTGGAACCGGTCCTGACCCGCCATCCGGCCGGCCCGCCGACGGCCTCGCTGCTCGCGTGGACAAGCGGATCGTCCCGCGTCGGCGCTACCGGCTGCCCAACCTGCACCGGGACAGGCTACCCAGGCCACCAGTCGGTGATCAGGTCGGTGGTGGACTGCTTGTAGGCGGACCGCTCGGCCGGGTGGGCGTCGGGGTCGGCGACGGGGGCAGGGTCGGCGTCGGTGAGGTGGTCGGCGGCCCGGTGGGCGGTTCGGTTGACGATGGCGGTGGGGGTGCCTGGGTAGTGGGCGGCGCGTAGCTCGGATCGATGTCTCCGTACGGAACGAAGGGATCGAACTCGGCCACCTCCATATCCTTGAGCGCCTCCTTCATGAACGCCGTCCAGATCAGGGTGGGATAGCCGCCACCGGCCCGCAGGCTAGGGTCACCGAAGCCGGCCCGGCCCACGTCCTTGCCGCCCTTGTAGTTGCTGTAGCCGTCCAGGTCCCACTTCGGCACTTTGTGCGAGTTCCCGTACTGATCCTTGACGTTGATCGTCTGGTCGGACCCGTCGCCGCGCCAGATCGCCACGGTGGTGGTGAGCTGGCCGGGCGTGAAGCCGGAGAACCACAGCGTCAGGCCCTCGTGGTTACCGGTCTTCCCGGCCGCCGGGCGGCCGAGCTCCTGCGCCCGGAAGCCGGTGCCGTCCTGGATCACCTGCTGCAAGGCGTAGTCGACGTTGTTGACCACCTCGGGATCGAACGCACGCCGGACCGGTTCCGGGTGGTGCAGGTCGACCAGTGAGCCGTCGGCCCGGCGCACCTCCTTGACCAAGTGCGGTGCCATCCGGGTGCCGCCGTTGGCGAACGTGGAGTAGCCGGCGGCCATGTCCAGCACGCGGGGTGCGGCGATACCGAGCACGATCCGTGCGTTCGGGGACGCGAAGCCCTTCGTATCCTCGGGAAGCCCGGCCGCGATCGCGGCATTACGGATCTTCCGTGGCCCGATGAGCTTGTCCGCCATATTCGCGTACACGGTGTTGATCGACAGTTTCGTACCCTCGAGCAACGTGACCGAACTGCCGTAGCTGTTGCCGCCCTGGTTGGTGACCACGGCGCTGCCGTCTTCCATGTCGTAGCCGCTGTTGCCGTCGAAGCGGTTCTCCAGCGAGTAGCCATCGGCAAGCGCGGCGGCCAGACCAAACACCTTGAACGTCGAGCCGGGCCTGACCTCGGCCTGGGTAACGCCGTTGTACTGGTACTTCAGATAGTTCAGGCCACCGATCATCGCCCGGATCTCGCCGGTCGACGAGTCGATGGAGACCATGCCGATGTGCGTGTCCTTGGTACCGGTCTCCGGCCAGTTGTCGGTTACCGCCCGGTACGCGGCACTTTGCATATCGCGGTTGATGGTGGTGGTGATCCGCAGCCCGCCGGTCTTGATCTCGTCATCCGAGATCCCGGCCGCGTTCAGCTCTTCCTCGACCGCGCTGATGATGTAGCCCTTGGTCCCGGCGTAGCGGTTGGACGCCACCCATTTCCTGATCGTCGGGAACTTCGCCTTCGCCCGATGCTCGGGCGACAGGCTGTGGGTGTCGACCATGCTGTCCAGCACGTAGTTCCAGCGCGACTTCAACTGATCCAGATGCTTGTCCGGGTTGTACAGGTTCTCCGGAGAGCGGATCAGCGCGGCCAGCACCGCGCTCTGCTCCACCGACAGTCCCTTGACCGAGGACTTGCCGAAGTACACCCGGGCCGCCGTCTCCACGCCGTACGCGCCGCGGCCGAAGTAGGTCTGGTTGAGGTAGTCCTCGAGGATCTGGTCCTTGGTGTAGACCTGGTCGAGCTTGATCGCGTAGAAGAACTCCTTGACCTTCCGCTCCAGCGTGCGCTCCTGATTGGTGAACGCCTGCTTCGCGTACTGCTGGGTGATCGTCGAACCGCCCTGGGTCGGGCCGCCGGTCAAGTTGTTGATGAACGCGCGGACAATGCCCTTGGGCGAGATGCCGCGGTCACTGTAGAACGAGCGGTTCTCTGCCGCGATGACCGCGTCCTGCAGATGCTGCGGGATGTTGACCAGATGCACGACCTCGCGGTTGGTCGGGCCGAGCCTGGTCATCTCGCCCTTGCCGTCGGCGTAGTACATGATGCTGGTCTGCTGCGCCGAGATCGCGTTCAGGGCCGGCGGATCGATCGCGTTGTAAAGCACGATGAACGCCAGCATCATCAGCATGACGCACGCCATCGCGACCGCGGTCACATGCCGCCAGGACGGAATCCAGCGGCGCCAGCCATTCTTGTCGGAGCGCGGGTAGTCGATCAGCTTGCGCTTGGCCGGGGCGGGGCGCCGGGCGGAGCGTCCGGGGGCCGGTCTGCGCGGGCCGCCCGGTCCACCCGGTCCACCTGGGCCGCCCGGTCCGCCCGGTCCACCTGGGCCACCCGGTCCACCTGGGCCGCCCGGACCCGGACCGTACGGGCCACCGGGCCGGCCCGGACCACCAGGTCCGTAGGGACCGCTCGGCCCCATCGGGACGCCTGGTCCGGCGCCGCCCGGTCCTGGACTACCGGGTCCGTAGCCACCGGAGCCGTTGGGCCGACTCGGACCGCCGGGTCCGTACGGGCTGCCCGGGCCGGCGGGTCGGGGGCTGCCGGGCCGGTACCCGCCCTGTCCCGATGTGCCCGGCCGGTAGCCGCCGGTCGTACCCGGGCCCGCGCCATACGCGGCCGCGGCGGCTGCAGCGCCGGCCGCGGCCGGCCGAGCCCCGCGCCGGGGTCCAAGGCTGCTCAGCAATGCCCGTACGCCCCGGCCGGTCAGCGTGTCGGGCTCCCCGTCGCCGGAGTCGGGAACGTGGCCGCGGCCAAAGAGATCGATGTCGCCGGACGGGTCCGGCTCGGTCGACTCCACCCGCCGCCGCCGGCCGGTGCCTGGCAGGACGGCGGGCGCCGACTCGACCGGACCGGCCGACTGTCGGCCACCATCGGACCTGCCGGGCTCCCGGCCACCGGGAGACGCCGAGTCGTCGCGGATCAGCGGCCGCCCCGGCCCGGCTGCCGGGACCGAGACGCCGGACCGTGCGCCGATCGTGCGAGCGGTGTGCCGGCCGCCGGCCGGAACGGCGAAACCATGACCGCCGCCGCGAGAGTCGGAGACGTCATGCTCCTGGCGGCGACGGTCGGCGGGCAGGTCCGCAGGTGTTCCGCGATGATCAGCCATACGTAGGTGCTTCTACTCCTCCGCGGCACGTCGTGCGCGCCGCCCAGACGTCCGCGGGATGCCGTCTCCCAGGACGTACGAAACGGTCAGGTGGTTCCACCCGCAGCTCTGGCAGACCTCGACTACATAGACCCGGAACTCCCCGTGTTCGCGAGCCATCGGCTCGAGCTCTCTGGTGGCCTTGAGCCGGCCGGAGTACCGGCCGAGCTCGTCGCCGAACACGTACGTCACATGGGTCAGCCGCTCCTTGCGGCACACCGGGCAGGTCACCTCGGTGGGCTCGCCGTGGAACTTTGCCGCCCGCAACAGATAGGGATCCGCGTCGCATACGTCGGTCGTCAGCGCCCCGCCCTGGAACAGGGCGACCAGCGTCGCTCGCCGCTGGAGCGAGTAGTCGACGAGACCGCGCTGAGACCACATGGGTGCCAGGGTACGCGTTCGGTGCGATTCGGATCGACTCACTGGACAGGTTGGTGCGAGGCCCCGCAGTTGACCTTGGGATACGAGCTACCGTATCGTCCCGATGTATCGGTCCGATACATCGGGCGAGGTCCCCGCCGGGACGTGAGCCCGAATTTTAGCCGACCGGAGGCCAGGTTGAGCAAGCGCATCGGCGTGCTCGAGCTCGCCGTGCTGGGGCTGCTGCACGAGTCCCCGATGCACGGTTACGAGCTGCGCAAGCGGCTCAACTCGGTGCTCGGGACGTTCCGTGCGTTCTCCTACGGATCGCTCTACCCGTGCCTGCGCGACATGCTCGGTCGTGGCTGGATCATCGAGGACGGCGCGACCAAGGCCGGCGCCGCCCCGGCACTGACCGGGAAACGGGCGAAGATCGTCTACCGGCTCACCGCCGAGGGCAAGGAGCGGTTCCAGCAGCTGCTGACCGAAATCGGCCCGTCGGCCTGGGAGGACGACGACCAGTTCGGCGTGCACTTCGCGTTCTTCGCCAGGACCGAGGCGGACGTTCGGCTACGGATCCTGGAAGGCCGCCGGCGGCGACTGGAGGAGCGCCTGGACTACGTGCGCGCATCGCTGACCCGCACCAGGGAGCGGCTCGACAGCTACACGCTCGAGCTGCAACGGCACGGGCTCGAGTCGGTGGAGCGCGAGGTCCGCTGGCTCAACGAATTGATCAGCTCGGAACGATCCGGCGAGGCACCGCGCGCCGGGGAGTCCACTCAAGTGTCCCCAACGGAAACGTCCGGCGGTCCGTCGCCGGCCGGGTCCCCCTCGTAGGAACAGGAGCAACCGATATGGGTTCGGTTCGCGTAGCCATCATCGGTGTCGGCAACTGCGCCGCGTCACTGATCCAGGGCGTCCACTACTACCGCGACGCCGATCCGGGCACGCAGGTGCCGGGTTTGATGCACGTGAAGTTCGGTCCGTATCACGTGCGCGACATCAAGATCGTTGCGGCGTTCGATGTCGACGCCAAGAAGGTCGGGCGGGACCTGTCCGAAGCCATGGTCGCCAGCGAGAACAACACCATCAAGATCTGTGACGTGCCGCCCCTGGGCGTGACCGTGCAGCGCGGGCACACGTTGGACGGGCTCGGCAAGTACTACCGGATGACGGTCGAAGAGTCCGACGAGGGGTCGGTGGACATCGTCCAGGCCTTGCGCGACGCCAAGGTGGACGTGCTGGTCTCCTATCTGCCGGTTGGCTCGGAGGACGCCGACCGGTTCTACGCGCAGTGCGCGATCGACGCCGGGGTTGCGTTCGTCAACGCGCTGCCGGTGTTCATCGCCTCCGACCCCGAGTGGGCCGCGAAGTTCGCGGTGGCGGGCGTCCCGATCGTCGGGGACGACATCAAGTCCCAGGTCGGCGCGACCATCACACACCGCGTGCTGGCCAAGCTGTTCGAGGATCGCGGCGTCATTCTCGAGCGGACCATGCAGCTCAACGTGGGCGGCAACATGGACTTCATGAACATGCTCGAGCGGGAGCGGCTGGAGTCCAAGAAGATTTCCAAGACCCAGTCGGTCACCTCGCAGCTGTCGCACGACATCGGCAAGGACAACGTGCACATCGGTCCGTCCGACTACGTCGCCTGGCTGGACGACCGCAAGTGGGCGTATGTCCGGCTCGAAGGCCGCGCGTTCGGCGACGTGCCGTTGAACATGGAGTACAAGCTCGAGGTTTGGGACTCGCCGAACTCGGCCGGAATCATCATCGACGCCGTTCGGGCCGCGAAGATCGCGCTCGACCGCGGCATCGGCGGGCCGATCCTGTCCGCGTCCTCGTACTTCATGAAGTCGCCGCCCGAGCAGTACCGCGATTCGGACGCTCGCGAGGCGGTGGAGAAGTTCATCCGGGGCGAGCTCGACCGCTAGTGCGCTCGGCGCCCGACGCCGCCCGGGCATAGGGGCCGTGATCCTTGGGGGACGGCATCACGGCCCCATTACCGTGCGCCAGGTGCCGCTACGCACACCCCGCGTGTCCACGCGGGACGTCAGGTCAGCCGGACCCGCGGATCGAGGATCGCGTAGGCCATGTCCACGACAATGTTCGCGACCACCACGAAGAATGCCGTCACCAGCACCGTGCCCATGATCACGGGCAGATCCTGGCTGAACACGGACTGAACCGCGAGCGCGCCGAGGCCGGGTAGTCCGAAGATCTTCTCGGTCACGATGGTGCCGCCAAGTAGCGCGCCCAGATCGAGCCCGAACAGCGTCACGATCGGGATGAGCGCCGAGCGCAGGCCGTGCCGGTAGACCACGGTGCGTTCCGGCATGCCCTTGGCCCGCGCGGTCCGAATGTAGTCCTCTCCGAGCACTTCGAGCAGCGAGCCACGGGTCAGCCGGGAGTACGTCGCCGCGAACACCAGCGCCAGCGTCAGCCAGGCCAGGAACAGGTGCCTGGCCCACTCGATCGGATTCTCCAGCAGCGGCACGTACTCATTGGCCGGAAAGATCGGGTACCCGGCCTTGGTCAGCTGGTAGAAGAAGAGGTTGAACAGCAGCATGCCCAGCACGAAAGTCGGCATGGACAGCCCGGCCAGCGCGATCACGGTGGCCCCCCGGTCGGCCAGTGAGCGCGGACGGGTGGCCGCGAGGACGCCGATCGGGATCCCGATAAGTAGCCAGAGCACCGCGGCGCCGAGCGCGATCGAGATCGAGACCGGGAGCCGCTGCACGATCGTGTTGAGCACCGGCTCCTGGTTGATGAACGACGTACCCAGGTCGGGCGGCCAATGCAGCAGCCCGGACAGATAGTCCCAGTACTGTGCGAACAGCGGCCGGTCCAGGCCGAGCTGGTGGCGGACGGCGGCGACCGTGTCCTCGGTCGCCTGCCGGCCGGCGAACAACCGGGCCGGGTCGCCCGGTGATGCGACGTAGAACAGGAAGAAGACCGCGGTCGCGATGATCCACAGCACCAGCAGGCCGAACAGGATCCGGCGGATCAAGAATCGCAGCACCGTCGCAGCTCCCTACTTCGCCATCGTGCGCTCGGAGCCGGGGTCGAACGCGTCCCGGAGACCATCGCCGAGCAGGTTGAAAGCGAGCGTCGTGAGGAGCAGTACGAGCATCGGGAAGTACAGCATCCAGGGCGCGGCCTCGTAGAGGCTGTGGTTTTGCACGTCGCCGAGCATCTGGCCGAGCGTGGCGGCCGGCGGTACCACCCCGAGGCCGAGAAACGACAGTGTGGACTCGAGCACGATGACCTGTGGGATCAGCAGCGTGCCGTACACGATGACCGGACCGACCAGGTTGGGCAGCACGTCCACGTACATGATCCGAGAGTCGCTCGCGCCGAGTGAGTGCCCGGCCTCGATGAACTCGCGCTCCCGCAGCGACAGGACCTGCCCGCGCACGATCCTGGCCACCGGCGCCCAGATGAACAGCAGGATCACCACCGCGGTGATCCAGACGCTCGGCTGGAAGACCGCAACCAGCGCGATCGCGGTGACCAGGAACGGGAACCCGAGCATGACGTCGACCATCCGAGAGATGACCGTGTCCGTCCTGCCGCGGTAGTAGCCCGCCACCATGCCGATCACGGCTCCGATGACCAGTGCGAACAGTGTCACGACGACACCGATCAGCAGCGATGTCCTGGCCCCGTACGCGATCCGGACCAGCAGGTCACGCCCGAGCTGGTCGGTACCGAACCAGAACTCTGAGCTCGGCCCGACCGGCAGGCCGTCGGCGGTGAGGCCGGTGTCCCGATACGCCGTGGTCGGGTCGTGCCCGGTGACCGCCTCGAGGATCGGCGCACCTACGAACGCGAACAGGAACAGCCCGACGATCACGACTCCCGAGACCACCGCCAAGCGGTCGCGCTTGAGTCGCTCCCATGCGAGCCGGGTAGGGCTGCGGCCTTGGATCCGGCGTCCCGCAGCCTCGTCGACCCGGTCGTGCATCGGTTCGGCGGCAAAGGCGTCGATCGACGAGCTCATCGCACCGCTCCGGCTGCGGTGGCGTCCCCGGTTGCCGAGGCCGGCGAGGCGGGCGAGCCCGGCGAAGTCGGCAACACAGGGAGGGCGTGCGGCGACCGCGTGAGATCATCACCGAGCTCGACCGGGAAGTGGCAGGCGGTGACGTGCGAACCCGGGTCGCCATCCCTGGTGACCAGTGCCGGCGGCTCGTGCCGGCAGATGTCCTGCGCCTTCGGGCAGCGCGGATGGAACCGGCAGCCAGCCGGCGGCTGTGCGGGCGATGGCGGGTCGCCGCCGAGGATGATCCGCTGCCGGCGGCCGGACGAGCGCGGGTCGGCCGCCGGTGCGGCGGAGAGCAGCGCGGCGGTGTACGGGTGCCGCGGCCGGTCGTAGAGATCTGTCACGTCGGCGACCTCGGCGATCCGGCCCAGGTACATCACCGCGACCCGATCGCTGATGTGCTCCACCACGGGCAGGTTGTGCGAGATGAACAGGTAAGTCAGGCCGAACTCCCGCTGCAGCGAGGTGAGCAGGTTGAGAATCTGAGCCTGGATCGATACATCGAGCGCGGACACCGGCTCGTCACAGACGATCAGTTTCGGCCGCAGCGCCAGCGCTCTGGCCACTCCGATCCGCTGCCGCTGGCCGCCGGAGAACTCCATCGGGAATCGGTTGTAGTGCTCGGGGTTCAGCCCGACCAACTCCATCAGGCCCTGCACCTGCCGCCGGAGCTCGCGCCCTCGAGCCAAGCCATGGATCTTCAGCGGATCGGCGATGATCGAGCCGATCCGGCGCCGCGGGTTCAGCGAGCCCATCGGATCCTGGAAGACCATCTGCATCTCGCGGCGGAACGGCCGCATCGCCCGGCGGGACAGGTTGGTGATGTCGTTGCCGTCGAACGAGATCCGCCCTCCGGTCAGCGGCTGCAGCCCGAGCAGGCAGCGAGCGAGCGTCGACTTGCCGCATCCCGTCTCACCGACCAGGCCGAGCGTCTCCCCGCGACGGAGCTCGAGATCGACCCCGTCCACCGCCTTGACTTCACCCTTGGCGCCACCGAGTAGGGCCGAACCCCGAATTGGGAAGTACTTCACCGCGCCCTCGGCGCGCATCAGGATGTCGTCGGCCGCGGTACCGCCGGTCGGGCGCGAGTCCACCGGCGAACCCGTCGGCGCCGGCGGCCCCACTGACTGCGTCACCGGCGTCCCCCTTCGCTGCCCGCGGTCATCGGCAGTTGCCGTTCCTCCCACCAGGACCCGCTCGCCGGCAGCCAGCACGCCGACTGGTGCGCATCGACGCCGGTATCCACCTGCATGAGCGGCGGCACCTCCGTCCGGCATCGGTCCATCGCGAACCGGCACCGCGGATGGAAGTCACAGCCACCCGGCAGGTTGATCAAACTGGGTGGTGCGCCAGGGATGGCCCGCAGCTCGCGCTGCCGGCCCCGGACCGGAATCGACTCGAGCAACCCGCCGGTGTAGGGGTGGTGCGCCCGGTAGTAGGTGGTGTCACGGTCGGCCTTCTCCACCGGCCGGCCGGCGTACATCACCATGACCGAATCGGCGATGTCGGCGACCACGCCGAGATCGTGGGTGATCATGATCACGGCCATGTCGAGCTCAGCCTGCAACTTCTTGATCAACTCGATGATCTGGGCCTGTACCGTCACATCCAGCGCGGTGGTCGGCTCGTCCGCGATCAGCAGCGCGGGCTCCAGGGCGATCGCCATCGCGATCACCACGCGCTGCCGCATGCCGCCGGAGAACTGGTGCGGGTAGTCGTTGACCCGCGATCTCGGCTGCGGGATGCCCACCAATTCGAGCAGCTCGACGGCCCGGGCCAGTGCGACCCGCTTCGACACGTCCTGGTGGACTGTGATCATCTCGGCGATCTGCCGGCCGATCCGGTAATGCGGATGCAGGCTGGTCAGCGGGTCCTGGAAGACCAGGCCGATCTCGGCACCGCGGATCCGGCGGAGGTCATCCGGCTGCATCGTCAGGAGATCGGCACCATTGAACCTGGCCGTGCCGGTGACCCTGGCACCTCTGGCTAAGCCCAGCAGGGACTGCACGGTCACCGACTTGCCGCTGCCGGACTCCCCGACCACGCCGAGCGTCTGGCCGGCGGCGACCGAGAACGACGTATTCCGGACGGCTCTGACCACACCGTCGGGCGTATGGAACTCGACCGACAGGTTCTGGACGTCGAGCAAGGTCATCTAGCCGTACTGCCTCTCGATCGTCCCGGCCCGGCCCGTACCGGGGCCGCGAGCCGCGTACCGTCGCGGAAGCTTAACGCCACCGGCCAGGCGGTCCGGCATCGTCGGGTGCGCGGTCCAGCTAGTCCTCGCTCAGCCAGATGTTCGTGTAGTCCACTCCGCTGGTGCCGAGCGAGATCAGGTAGTTCTGCACCCGGTCCGAGTGGAACTTCGGCGTCTTGATCGTGATCAGCGGTACCCAGGGCGCGTCGTCGGTGGCCTGCTGGTCGGCCTCGGCCCATATTTGCGCCGCTTCGTCCTCGCTCGGCGCCTCGAGCGCCTTGTCGATCAGCTTGTTCGTGTTCTCGTTGTCATAGCAGCCGAAGTTCGACGAGTTCGCCCCGCAGGTCCGCCCGTCGAGCAGCGGGACGAAGAACGACCGCCCCGCGTTGCCGTACCAGTCCGGCAGCCATCCGGGCACCGCGATGTCCCAGTCGGCGCTCGGCTCGAACAGGTAGCTGGTGTAGAAGAGGTTGGGCAAGGTCGGCACCAGCTCCACCTTGATCCCTGCCTGGCGGAGGTCCTGCTGGATCGCCTGCGCCATCGATGGGGCCTTGCCCGCGTTGCGGAATGGCAGCGTCAGCGTCAGGTCGGAGATCCCGGCCTCGGCCAGCATCTGCTTGGCCGTCTCCGGATCACCCTTGTCGCCATCGGTTGCGTACGGCGACTCGACCGGCAGCTGGCCGCCGGCGATCTGCGGCGGCAGGATCCGGTTGATCGGCTCCGCCACGGTGGGCCCACCCATGATCTTGACGATCGCGGTCTTGTCGATCGCTACGTTGATCGCCTTGCGGACCTCCTCGTTGTTCAGCGGCGCGCGCCGCAGGTTCATGACCAGATACTGGATCGAGCCGTCCGGTTCGATGGTGAGCCCGGGATCCTGCATGCTGCGCAGACGGTGCAGGTCGGATACCGGAACTTCGGTGTCCCATGCGAGGTCGGCGGTGCCGGCCTCCATCTGCTTCTGCACCGGGCCTTCGTCCGAGCCCATGATGACCTCGATCCGATCCACGTACGCCTTGCGGACCGGATCCGAATCCGGATCCCAGGACTCGTTGCGGACCAGCGTGATGGACTGGTTCGCGAGATACCGCTCGATCTTGTATGGCCCGCTGGAAATGAAGTTCTTGCGGAACTCGGGCGAGTCCGGCTCGTACTTCAGCGACTCGACCGGCATCGGAGCGGTGAAGTTCAGCGCCAGGATGTTGAGGAAGTCACTGGCCGGCCGGAGCAGGTTGAACTCGACGGTCAGGTCGTCGACCGCGTGCACGCCGCTGATCTCGTTCTGGTCGATGTAATCCTTGATTGCCGCGGTGGTCGGGGGGTCGATCTTCAGCATGTTCTGGCAGTACTTCGCGAAGCCCTCGATGGTGGCGATGAAGTAGCCAGGTGCCGGGTTGGGCCAGACCGGGTTGCACAATCGCTCGAAGCCGCGCACCACGTCATCCGCGGTGATCTGGCGAGGGCCGTCCGAGGCATCCCAGCTGGCGCCCTCCCTGATCCGGAACGTATAGGTCGTTCCGCCATCGGTCGGC
The DNA here is from genome assembly GCA_036257435.1 of Actinomycetes bacterium. Classification (GTDB taxonomy): domain Bacteria; phylum Actinomycetota; class Actinomycetes; order JAKEEW01; family JAKEEW01; genus DATAFN01. Next base: position 798 of record DATAFN010000061.1, on the reverse strand, counting down.
TCCGGGATGCTCACCGCCAGGTCGGGCACCGGAGTCGTCGAGACCGCGGGATCCGCGCTGTAGGGATAGGTCACCAACTGCCGGGTGATCGCTCGCAGCAGCCGCCAGGTCGGCACGTAGTAGGCCGAGGCAGGATCCAGGTGATCAATGTCGCCCGAGCCGATCACCTCTAGCGTGCCGCCTTCGCGCGGGACGCTGGAGTCAGTGCCCGTGTTCACCATGCCGCCACAGGCGGCAGTAAGCGAGAGGATTGCCGCGAGTGCGGCTAACCGCACCCGGCTCACCGGTCCAGTCATCGACAAACGTTCCTTAACTCGCTCGATCCCGTGCACACGTTCGAGAGCCGACCGTACCGTCATCAGCGCGGCTCGGCACCTGCAGCCCAAAAACGAAGCTGATCGAGCCTGGCGCGCGCCGGCATTCTTTGCCGAACCGTTGCCCAGGCAGCCCGGTCGGCGCCGGCGCGTAGCCTCGCTTCATGACGTTCCTGGCCGACCTGCGCATGGTGTTGCGCAGCCGGGACTTCCGCCGGTTGTTCGGCACCCGGTTGCTGGCGCAGACCTCGGACGGCATCTTCCAGGTGGCGCTGGCCAGCTACGTCTTCTTCAGTCCGGAGCGGCAGCCGTCCGCCCAAGCGGTGGCGGCCGCGTTCGCCGCACTGTTGCTGCCGTACTCGGTGGTTGGGCCCTTCACCGGGGTGCTGCTCGACCGGTGGCGCCGCCGCCAGGTGCTGGTCTGGGCCAACGTGATCAGGGCGGCGATGGTGATCGGGGTTGCCGGGCTGGTGGTCACCGACAC
>DATAFN010000045.1:0-4817 GCA_036257435.1 Actinomycetes bacterium | reverse complement strand
CTCGGCGGCCCGCTCGCCGGACTCCATCGCGTACGCGATGCCCTCGCCGTTGAACGGATTGACCATGCCGCCCGCGTCCCCGACCAGCACCAGCCCCCGGGTGTAGTGCGGTTGCCGGTTGAACCCCATCGGCAGCGCCGCGCCCCGGACCGGCTGGGTGCGGTTGTCCTCGACGAATCCCCAGTCCTCGGGCAACCCCGCCAGCCACGCCCGCAGCAAGTCCTTGTAGTCGATGTTCTGGAACGCGGCACTGGTATTGAGCAGGCCGAGCCCGACGTTGGACGTGCCGTCGCCCATCCCGAATACCCACCCGTAGCCGGGCAGCAGCGTGGACTTCGCGGTCCGCCGGTCCCACAGCTCCAGGTGCGACTCGAGCCAGTCGTCGTCGTGGCGCGGGCTGGCGAAGTAGGTGCGCACCGCCACTCCCATCGGCCGATCGGTGCGCTTGTGCAGGCCCATCGCGACCGACAGCCGGGTGGAGTTGCCGTCCGCGGCCACCACCAGCGGCGCCCGCCAGGCGACCTCGCCGTCCGTGGTGCGGGCGCCGACCCCGACGATCCGGCCGGTCCGCTCGTCCAGGAGCGGGCGGGTCACCATTGTCTCCTCGTAGAGCTTGGCGCCGGCGGACACCGCCTGTTTGGCCAGCAGGTGGTCGAAGTCGGTGCGTGGGCGGACGAGCCCGTAGTTCGGATAGGCGGACAGCGCCGGCCAGTCCAGTTCCAGCCGGACCCCGCCACCGATGATCCGCAAACCCTTGTTGTGCAGCCAGCCGGCCTTCTCGCCGGTGTCGATACCCATGTTGACCAGCGCTTTGACCGCCCGCGGTGTCAGCCCGTCGCCGCACACCTTCTCCCGCGGGAACGTGGCCTTCTCCAGGACGGCGACATCCAGCCCGGTTCTGGCCAGGTAGTACGCCGTGGTGGCGCCCGCCGGGCCGGCGCCCACGACGATGACGTCCGCGCGCTGCTCCCTAGTCACCACGGCCGGCTCTCATCCGATCTGCGTCTGGGCATCCCTGGCCACGCTTGTGAAGTTCTTCACGAGCGTGGCCAGTGCCAAGTCTAGGGGTAGGTCGCCGCGCTTGGGTGCACCCCCCCGACCGCGCCGCAGGAGCGAATTCGCACGCAGATCACTCCGCACCGGTCAACCCCGCGGCTTGCGCGCTCGATGCACCGCAACGACGCCGCCGTTGAGATCGCGCCAAGCTACGTCCGACCAGCCGGTGGTCTCGATCGACCGCGCCAGGTCCGCCTGGTTGGGCCAGGCCCGGATCGACTCGGCCAGGTAGACGTAGGCATCCGGACTGCTGCTCACCCGCCTCGCGATCGCCGGTAGCGCGCGCATCACGTACTCCAGGTACACGGTGCGAAACGACCGCCGGTTCGGGTGGCTGAACTCGCAGACGACCAGCCGGCCGCCCGGTTTGGTGACCCGCCACATCTCGGCCAGGGCCCGGTCCTGGTCGTTGACGTTGCGCAACCCGAACGAGATCGTCACCGCATCGAACACGCCATCCGCAAACGGCAGCTGCAGCGCGTCTCCGGCGGTAAAGCTGAGCTGGGGCCGAGCCCGCTTGCCCACCGCGAGCATGCCGAGCGAGAAGTCGCACGGCACCACCAGCGCACCGGCCCTGGCGAACGGCTCGGACGACGTTCCGGTCCCGGCCGCGAGGTCGAGCACCCGGTCGCCGGGTCCGGCGCCGACCGCCGCGGTGACCGCCCGGCGCCAGCGCCGGCACTGCCAGAGCGAGAGCAGGTCGTTGGTCAGGTCGTAGCGCGGCGCAACCTCGTCGAACATGGCCGCGACCGCACGCGGCTGCTTGTCCAGATGCGCTCGACTCACGCGGCTACCTCGCTCCGCTCGGCAACCGCGCTCGCCGAAGCGACACCGGGTCTACTGGTTCGCTCGCTGGGCTCGCTCACCGGGCCAGCCTGGCACACGGCGCACCCAGATCTCCCGCCGGTGCGCGCGCCAAGCGGATCAGGGCGCGGCCGGGTGCCATACTCCGGGGCCATGAGTCCACGTCCGGCCGTCCCACACCGCCGTGCGCCGGTCGTCCGGTCCGGCCGGGCGCACCGGGATCTGGGCCGGGCGGCGCTGCTCGCCGGGCTGGCGGTGAGCCTGGTCGCCGGCTGCAGCAGCGAGGCGCCGGGGGCCGGCGCGGGGACGTCGGGTCCCGGATCGCCAACGGCGAGCGTCCGGCCGACCGGTACCCGGTCGAGCCAGGCGGCGCTCCCTACCCCCAAGGGCACCGTCATCGACGTCACCGACCTGAAGCTTGGCGACTGCTTCACCGAGCCCAGCGGTGAGCTGGTCGAGCGGATCACCAAGGTGAACTGTTCCGGGCCGCACGATGCGGAGATCTTTGCGGTGCCTGACCTGCCGTCGAGCGCGCGGTACCCGGGTAACGCCGCTATCGAGTCCCAAGCGGACCGGGTCTGCACCGATGCCAGCGGCGCGATCGACCGGGACAAGCTGCCCGGTGGCGCCACGATCGGATACTTCTTCCCTACCGAGGACAACTGGTCCGGCGATGACAGCGCGGCCCGGTGCTACATCGCGACCGACGATCAGCCGTTGGTGGGCTCGGTCCGCCGGTAGCGGACAGCCGCGGTCCGACCCACCTGTCGGCGCCCGCCGGAAGTGGGGCCGTACAGTGACTTGTCGTGAGCCATCCCGAGGCCGGCCGGGCCGTCGCAGGTAGCGCGGCCGCCGTGCGCCCGGTGACGGCGCGCACCGTCGAGGTGCCGGATCTCGGCCAGTTGCTCCCGCACCTGCCGAGCGCGACCGGCGTGGCCTGGATCCACGACGGTGACGGCACGATCGCCTGGGGCGAGGCAGCCCGGCTCGAGCTGTCCGGGCCCGACCAGTTCGAGCGAGCCGCGGATTGGTGGCAGCGCTACTGCGCCACCGTGACCCGGATCGGGACGCCAGATGCCAGCGCTCCGGTCCGCGGTCCGGTCATGTTCGGCAGCTTCGCGTTCGACCAGTCAGTCGGCACCTCGGTGGTGCTGGTGCCCGCGATGGTGCTGGCCCGCGTGGACGGCCGGTGCTGGCTGACGTTGATCAACCCGGCGGCCGGTGCCGCGGACGACCTGGACCCGGACGCGCTGCTGGCCGCGGTGGTGTCCGGGCCGGTCGAGCCGGTCCGCCCGCCGGGTGCAGTGCGCTGGTCGGAGGGCTCGGAATCGGTCATGGCCTGGGCCGGCGCGGTAGCGGCCGCGGTCGGTCAGATCGAGGCCGGTGAGCTGGCCAAGGTGGTGCTGGCCAGGGACGTGATCGCGGAGGCCGAGCACCCGGTGGACGCCAGGCATCTGCTCACCAGGCTCGCCGACCGCTACCCGAGCTGCTGGACGTTCGCCGTGGACGGTCTGGTCGGGGCCACCCCCGAGCTGCTCATCCGCAGGTCCGGGGCGGAGATCGAGTCTTTGGTACTGGCCGGCACCGCGTGGCGGCACGACGACGCCGACGAGGACCGGCTGGCCGCTGAGCTCATCGCGTCCGCGAAGAACCAGGAGGAGCACGTCTACGCGACGCAGTCGGCCGCCGATGCGCTGGCCGGCTACTGCGCCGAGCTGTCGGTGCCGCCGGCGCCCGAGGTGGTACGGCTGGCGAACCTGGTTCATCTGGGTACCCGGGTCAGCGGCCGGCTGGCCGGGGATACCGACGCGCTGACCTTGGCCGCCGCGCTGCACCCGACGGCCGCGGTAGCCGGCACCCCGACCGACCTCGCGCTCAAGGTCATCGAGGACCTCGAAGGCATGGACCGGGGTCGCTACGCCGGACCGGTCGGCTGGATGGACGCGACCGGCAACGGCGAGTGGTGCATCGCGTTGCGGTGCGCCGAGCTGTCCGGCCGCCTGGTGCGGCTGTTTGCGGGGTGCGGGATCGTGGCCGGCTCGGTACCGGAGACCGAGATCGCGGAAGCGCAGGCGAAGTTCGCGCCAATCCGGGATGCGCTCTGTGACTGAGCCCGGGGACTAATGATCGAGTTCGGCGACTACGCCGGCCACGGCGGCGTGTAGCCGGTGCTGTAGCTCGGTCTCCATGGCCCGGTCGGTACGGACACGGACCACGCGCAGCCCAGCGGTCGGCTTTACCGCGCCGGCCAGCTCCGCGGTTGTGGACACCTTGGCAACCGGGATGCCGGTGACGGCGGCATCGGCAGCGAGATCGGCACCGTGCGGCGTACCGAACACCCGCTCGAACCCCTCGATCCCGGCCTGCGGCAGCAGCGAGAAGATCCCACCGCCGTCGTTGTCCACCACGATCACGCAGAGGTCGGGACGGGCCTCGTCCGGGCCGAGCACGAGGCCGTTCCGGTCGTGCAAGTAGGCCAGGTCGCCGAGCACCGCGTATGCGGGACCGCCGCCGGCGGCCTGCCAGGCTAGCGCGGCGCCGACGGCGCTGGACACGCAGCCGTCGATGCCGGACGCGCCCCGGTTCGCGACCACCTGGGCGAGCAGGTCGGGGCGAAGCTGGGCTTCGAAGTCCCTGATCGGTTTCGACGAGCCGACGAACAGCAAGCTGTCCGCGGGGACGAGCCGGCCCAACTCCCGGGCCAGGCCCGGCTCGGTGAGCCGATCGATGCCGTCGAGCAGCGAGTCGATCGCAGTCCTGGCCGCCGCCTCGGCTCGCCGCCAGCCGGCTAGCCAGCTCGTCACCGGCCTGGCTGCGGCCTCCTGCCGGTGTCCGACGCCGAGCACCGGCACCGCCGCCACCACCCGGTCCGCGGACCGGGTGGGGTCGGCCCAGTCCGGATTCGGGTCCACGACGACATGCCCTGCCGTGCTGTGCAGCCAGCCGAGCAGGCTGCG
>DATAFN010000002.1:0-10021 GCA_036257435.1 Actinomycetes bacterium | reverse complement strand
GTCGGTGGCCAGGTGCTTGCCGCGGGCCTGGTCGACGAGGTGCGCATGGACGTCGTACCCGTCGTGTTCGGGTCCGGCAAGCGCTACTTCGGGTCGGTCCACGCGCAGCACCTGTTGGAGGATCCTGACGTGGTGATTCAGAGCAACCGGGTGCTTCACCTGCGCTATCGGGTGCGCCGTTGACCGATCTGAGCGGGTACGCGAAGAAGTCCACTGCGGACGGTGACACCAGATCGGGCCTCCGGCTGCGTTTGCGCATCGCTGTCCCTGGTCGGGCAGCCGACGCCGATCCGCCCCAGCACCTCACCTGCGGCAAGTTCACCTCAAGATCACTGGTTGCCGGTTTCCGTCGTATCTTTGGCCGACCCCAGGAAGACCCCGCGCCGAAGCTCTAGACGTAGGCGCCGCCGTCACCGAGCTGCTCCAGGTCGAGGCCGTGAGCCCCGCCAAACTGGCCGAGTCAGCTGGACGAACCGGTAGCCCATGGAGTCCTGGTCATCCCTGTGCGTGACCAGGACTTTCTGCTTCTCCAGGTAGATCAGCCGCACCCCTAGCAGGCCGTAGATCCTCGCCTTCCGCTGCGCGCGTGCACGCGCCAACATCCGACCGCCTGGCCGAGCTCGTTGAACATGTGATCCAGCTGGTCGCGGTCGATCAGCTGAGGGCGGGCTGCACCGGGATGTGGCATGTTGTGATCGTGACCACGACCCAGGCGGATGCCGCCGATGTGCTGGTCATCGGGGCCGGGGTGGTTGGTGCCGCGTGCGCGTACTTCGCCGCCAGGGCGGGTCTGACGGTCACCGTGGTGGACCGCGGATCGGTCGCAGGCGGTACTACCGGTGCGGGTGAGGGCAACCTTCTCGTCTCGGACAAGGAGCCGGGGCCAGAGCTCGACCTCGCGCTGCTGTCCGCTCGGCTCTGGCGGGACCTGGCCGGGGTCGAGGCTGATTCCGGTGCCGGTATCGAACCCGATTCCGGTGCTGGGCTCGCCGAGCGCATCGAGTACGAGCCGAAGGGCGGCTTGGTCGTCGCCGGCACCGCTGACGAGCTGACCCGTCTGCACGAGCTGGCCGAGCGGCAACGCATTCACGGGGTCGAGGCCGAGCCGGTGGTGGCCGACGCCCTGGCCGGACAAGAGCCCGAGCTGGCGGCCGGGCTGGCCGGCGGCGTCTTCTATCCGCAGGACGCGCAGGTCCAGCCGATGCTGGCGGCCGCTCACTTGCTGAGGGCGGCCCGCGACCGCTACCAGGTCGAGCTCCGCACCACCGCGGCGGTGGTCGCGGTTCGGCAGAACGCGGCCGGTCGGGTGCACGCGGTCCGCCTCGCCGACGGCACCGAGGTGGCCGCCGGTGCGGTGGTGAACGCCGCCGGCACCTGGTCCGGCGACGTCGCGGCCCTCGTCGGGGTCGACCTGCCGATCCAGCCACGGCGCGGCTTCATCCTGGTCACCGAGCCGCTACCGCCGAAGATCAGGCACAAGGTCTACACCGCCGGCTACATGGCCGACGTCGCCAGCGACGCTGCCGTGCTGGAGACCTCGGCAGTGGTCGAGGGCACCCGGTCGGGTCCGATCCTGATCGGCGCGAGCCGGGAGCGGGTCGGATTCGACCGGACCCTGTCGCTACCGGTGCTCGGCCGGCTGGCCGCCCAGGCGGCCCGGCTCTTCCCGTTCCTCGCCGAGGTCGCCGTCATCCGCGCCTACAGCGGGTTCCGCCCGTACTGCCCCGACCACCTGCCGGTGATCGGCGCAGATCCGCGCGCGCCCGGCCTCTACCACGCCTGCGGTCACGAAGGCGCCGGGATCGGACTGGCCGCGGCGACCGGACACCTTCTCGCCCAGCTGCTCACCGGAGCTCGGATCGACCTCGAGCTGACCCCGTTCCGGCCCGAGCGGTTCGAGGAGGCAATGGCATGAGCTTCGAGATCACGGTCGATGGCCTACCACTGCCGGCCGAGCCCGGGCAGACCATTGCCGCGGTGCTGCTCACCGGCGGCATGGCGGCCTGGCGGCGGACCCGGGTCGGCGACGCACCGCGCGGGCTGTTCTGCGGCATCGGCATCTGCTTCGACTGCCTGGTCATGGTGAACGGCCGACGATCCGTTCGCGCCTGCCTGATCGAGGCGCGGCCGGGGGACGTGGTGAGCACCGATCTCGGCACCGGCAGCGAGGCAGGGCGCCGGTGACCAGCTACGACATCGCCGTCGTCGGAGCCGGACCGGCCGGTCTGGCCGCCGCGACGACGGCCGCCCGCGCCGGCTTGCGGGTGGTACTCATCGACGCGGCCGGCCAGCCGGGCGGGCAGTACTTCCGACAGCCACCGGCGACGCTCGGCGCACCAACCCCCGGCGCCACCCATCATGACCATCCGACGTTCCTTGCGCTCCGGGACGAGCTGTCGCACTACGTCACCCAAGGCCGGATCGACCACTTGGCCGAGCACCGGGTGTGGCGCGCGGACATCACCCCGGACCCGGCCGCAAGCTCCGCCGAGCCGGCCGGCCGTGCCGGTGCCTCGAGCAGCGGCAGCAACGGCTTCGTCGTCCGCAGCCTCGGCGGGTTTCGGGAGGAGCGCGACAACGAGCTGTGGGCGCGGGCGCTGCTCATCGCCACCGGTGGGTACGACCGGACGCTGCCCTTCCCCGGCTGGGATCTTCCCGGCGTCGTGACCGCTGGCGCCACCCAGGCGCTGCTACGCGGGAGTCGGGTCGCGCCCGGTCGGACGGTGGTGGTGGCCGGCACCGGTCCGTTCCTCCTTCCGGTAGCCGCTGGTCTGGCCGCCGCGGGGGTGCGGGTCGCCGGCGTGTACGAAGCCAACCGCCCGCATCGTTGGCTCGAGCATCCGGCCACCGTCGCCCGCAATCCGGGAAAGCTGATCGAGGGCGCTACCTACCTGCGCGAGCTGCGCCGGGCCGGGGTGCCGTATCGGACCGGGCATGCCGTGGTCGCGGCGCACGGCTCGGAGCGCGTCGAGACCGTCACCACGACGAAGGTCGACCAGGACTGGCACCTGGTCGATGGCACGGCCCAGGTGGTCGAGTGCGACACGCTGGCCGTTGGCTTCGGCTTCGTCGTCCAGCTCGATCTGCCGCTGCAGCTGGGGTGCGCGACCCGGCCGACGCCCGACGGCGGGCTTGCGGTCTGGGTCGACCGCGGTCAGCGGACCTCAGTGCACGGCGTCTACGCGGCGGGGGAGGCAACTGGGATCGGCGGCGCACAGCTCGCGCTGGTCGAGGGGACCCTCGCCGCCGGCACTATCGCCGCCGACCTGGGCCTACGCCCGCCGGCTGCGCTGACCGGGTCGGCCGGACGGCGGCTCGCGGCGCGGCGGGCCAGGCTGGGCACCTTTGCCGCGGCGATGCACGCGGCGTACCGGGTTGCCGAGGGCTGGACCAGCTGGCTCGACGTCGACACCGTGATCTGCCGATGCGAGGAGGTCGAGTTCGGCTCGATCGTGGCAGCCGTCGAGGATCTCGGCGCCGCCGACGCCCGATCGGTAAAGCTTCTCACCCGCGTGGGGATGGGCATGTGCCAGGGGCGGATCTGCGGCCCGACGATTGCATGTGTGATGGCACAGCTATCCGGGCGAGCCACCGACCACGCCGATCTGCTGGCGTTCGCCAACCGGCCACTCGCCCAACCGGTACCGCTCCGTACCCTGATCCCATAACCTCCCCCCTACCCGTCGCGCGGCGTCCTCGTCGCGACCGCGCCGCCATTGCGCCCGGACCTGCCCGTCGACCCCTCGCGGCTAGGGGATCCCATGATGTCGACCCAATCTCCTGACTCTGACGTCGGACATGTCGCGCTCGGCTGCACGACGGCGACTCCACGCACAAGCAATCACCTTTCAACAGGCGCGCTGTGTGATAGCGCGGCCAGAACCAACGGCTCGTCGCCGCCCTACGGCACGAGGACCCGGGCCAGGCTGGTCAGCGTCGCCACAACGAAGTGGGGGAACGGGTCGGCACCCGGGTGGACGAGCCACTGCTCGTCCACCGGAACCACGGAGCCCAGTTCGCCGCTCACATCCAGATAGTCGTATGCCGACCTTGATCAGGTTCTCGATCCCGGCGATCTCCGCGATCCGCCGCCCGTCGCAGCGACCGTAGGCTGCACCCGTTTACAGCACGGTGTCCTGACCGATCAGCTCAGGACGGCCGCGAGCTCGGGCGGCACGTCCCCGCTGATCACCAGCCCAAGCCGGCGGGTCGTGCGGGTCAGCGCGACGTAGAGGTCGGCCCGTCCGCGCGGCGATGCCTGCTCGATCCCGCCCGGATCGACGACGACCACCGAGTCGAACTCGAGCCCCTTGGCCTGCACTGGCGTGAGCACGGCGATCGGAGCGTCGAGGTCCGGTCCGGGATGGATGTCGAGCGCGGCGGCGGTGTCGGCGATCCGGGACGGCGGCGCGATGACGGCCACCCGTCCGGCGCCGATCACCTCGGCCTCGTGGTGGACCAGCGCGGCGAGGTCACCGTGCGCACACCAGGGCGCCTCGTCGCCGTCGCGCACCGACAGCGGCGGCTCGACCGTCGGCGGCAGCAGCGCGGCGGCCAGGGCCATCGCCGCCTTCGGGGTGCGGTAGTTCACCGTCAACCGCAGGGTGCGCCAGCGACCGGGCACGACCGGGTCGAGCACCTGCGCCCACGAGTCGGCGCCGCCGGCCGCGCCGGTCTGCGCCAGGTCGCCGACGACGGTCATCGACCGGCTCGGGCACCGGCGCAGCAGCATCCGCCAAGCCATCGCGGACAGCTCCTGCGCCTCGTCCACGACCACGTGCCCGTACGTCCAGTTCCGGTCCGCCAGGGCTCGCTCGGCCAGCGAGCCCGCAGGCGCGACGCGGATGTTGCGGTTGGCGATCCACTTCACGAACGCCTCGGTCTCGAGCACGGGCAGGACGATCGCGTCGTTCTCGACCAGGCTTCCGACCAGCTCCGCGGCATAGTCGACCGCCTCGGCCTGCTCGGCTACCGCTGCGGCCTGCCGCCGTCGGGCCGCCTGCTCGGACGCCTCGACCGGACCGAGCAACTCGGCGAGCTCGTCGAGCAGGGGAACGTCGGCCGGCGTCCACGGTCCGGGCTGATCCCGCAGGATCGCGGCCCGCTCGTCGTCGGTGAGGTCGAGCCGCTGCGGTTGCGCGTAGAGCAGGGCGAGCAACTGCTGTGGGGTCAACTCAGGCCACAGGACGTCGATCGCGCGGCGGATGGCCGGCTCGTCGGCCAGCTCGGAGCGCAGGTCGTCGATGTCGCCGGGGTAGCGCATCCGCTGGTCGCCCTGGTCGCGGATCGCCTGCCGGGCCAGCTCGCCGAGCAGCGCATAGACAAAGGTGCGCCGCGCCGCGTTGTGCGGCAGTGGCGCGCCGGTCTCCGGGTCACGCTGCCGCCGCGCGTTGGCCCGGGCCTTCCGCCCAACCTGCGGCGTGAGCCAGTAGATCGTGCCGTCGACCTTGATCCCGACAGTGCTGTCCGGCACACGTTGGAGGTCGGCCACCGCGCGTTCGAGGACACCGGTCATCGTGTGCCGACCCTTGATCTGCGCGGCCTGCGGTGATTCGGACGCGTCGGCCTCGACCCCCGGGTACAGCGAGCCGATCGTCGCGAGCACCACGTCGTTTTCGCCGAGCGATGGCAACACCTGGTCGATGTAGCGCATGAATGTGGCATTCGGGCCGATGACCAGAATTCCGCGACGAGCCAATTGCGCGCGGTACGTGTACAGCAGATATGCCGCGCGATGCAGCGCGACAACCGTCTTGCCGGTGCCGGGCCCGCCTTCGACGACGAGAATTCCTTTCAGACCGTCGCGGATAATGCGGTCCTGATCGGCCTGAATTGTGGCGACGATATCGCCCATCCGACCGGTGCGATGGCGACGCAACGAGGCCAGCAGAGCGGCTTCGCCGGTCAGCTGCGCCTGATCGACGGCGCCGAGGTCGAGCACGTCGTCGTCGAGCCGAACGACGCGCCGGCTCTCGGTGTACAGATGCCGGCGTCGGGTGACGCCGTAGCGTTGCAACGCGGTGGCGCGGTAGAACGCCGCCGCCGCCGGGGCGCGCCAATCCACCAGCAGCTGGTCGTACTCGTCGTTGCGCAGGCCGAGCCGCCCGATGTACCGGAGCTCGCCGTCGTCGAGATCCAGCCGGCCGAAGCACAGGTTGCGCTCGGCCGCATCCAGCTCGGCGCTGCGATCCTGGTACAGCCGGGCGAACGACTCGCGCTCGGACAGAGCCTGGTCGTTCTCGGCGGTCAGGCCCAACCGTACGGCGGAGAGCTCCTGCGACGTCGCGGCCCGCAACGCGTCCAGCCGTTCGTACAGCACCGTCACATAAGCCTGCTCGCGAGCCAGCTCCGCGGCATTGCTTGACGGCATTTCTCGGGTCGTGTTATTCTTTACCTGAGACAAAGAAGCGCCAGCCTTTCGTGCGTGGAGACACAGAATTCCCACTATACCAAGGCTGGCGTTTTTTATTTGCTTTGATGTCGTCGAGCTACGGAACTAAACGGCGGTACCCGCTGCGGGTCCGCGGGGATACACCGACCGGCAGTAGACCCAGCCGACCGCGCTCAAGGCGAGGTACGACCCGACCCGGTTCACCGGCTGGAGCCGGCGATCCCGCGCGACGGCCTGCGGGTCGAGCGCCGGGCCATGCTGACCCGCTGGACGACAGGTGAGCCCTTGTTGTAGGCGCAGCGTCGCCGGATGTCGCTGCTCGCCCCGCCGACGTTCGCGCGCCGCTTCGACGTGCTGGAGGCGCTCGGGGCGTAGACCGCGGGTATCGGGGAGCGGGGTGTCACGCCTTGCGATGCATCCGATAGTGCAGCACCAGGAAGGGGAGCCCGAAGATCCAGAACGCGTGCTCGGCGCGCAACTTTCCGCCTTCGACGTAGACGTCGAGCCGCTCGCCGAAGCCGGGTACCGCGGCCGTAGTCAGCTCGTCGGTCTGCGGGTCGATGTACGTGAGGTAGTGGCCCGGTTGGTCGGAGTCGCTGCGGCTGGTCAGGATCAGGCCGCCGCCGGAGCGTGGCCGCGGCGCCAGCGTCGCGGTGAAGCTGGCCTGCGGCAGCGGGAAGCCGACGCTGACGTAGCCGCGCCCGCCCCGCCGGTAGGTCGTGTAGATGCCGACGTAGATCGGCTCGTCGGTGTCGGCGAACGACCGGATCCAGCCGCGGGTGCTCACCCGGCCGTCGCCGGCTGCGCTGATGGTGTCGATGCGGCTGCGGACGCCGCGCTGGGTCTCGCGCTGGTTCATCGGCACGTTGGCCTGCCCGAGCGGCCTGGCCACGAGCGTCCGGTACAGCAGGTAGCCGGGGCGCACCCAGAGCTTCCAGCGGGGGACGATGTCCAGGGTGAACCGGGTGGTGTGCTCGTAGAACTCCCGCACCAGGGGATCCACCCCGGCCGGATCGAAGTGCGGGCCGGTCAGCTCGTCCAGCGAGGCGACGATGCCGACGTCCGGAGCGTCGGCCGTGTAGGCGCCGCCGAGCACCTCGGCCAGGTCCCGGACGTAGCCAGTGCCGACGTAGCGGGTGCGCGCCGCCAGCGGTACGACGAACGGGAGGTCGTTGGCCTTGACCCGTTCGGCGAGCAGGCTCAGCTGGGGGTCGCGGAAGACCACGGCCGACAGCGTCCGGAAGACCAGAATCGTGGTGGCCGCGACGATCGCCGCGGGCACATCGCCCCAGGCGGCCGACAGCGCCCAGCCCACCGCGAGGCCCACGACCGGCCCGAGCGCCACCTTCTGCGGTCGCAGCCCGAGCAGTCCCGCGACACCGCCGGCCACCAGCCCGACCAGCAGCGGCCCGGCCCCGGTCAGCCGCCCGAACACCCAGCCGAGCGGGGCGGCGAGCGCGGTGCTCATCACGATCCTGGACCACAGCGCCGGGATCTCCCCGGGCCGTTGCCGCGACCGCGCCACGGACTCGCAGGCGCCCACGACGACGGCCCCTCCGGCGGCTGCGGCCACGATCGCCACGGGTCCCCACCGGGCGGCCAGCGCCGCGCCGGCCAGCGCCCCGATGACGCAGGCCAGCCCGATCGAGCCGGGCCGCTTCGCGCCGGCAGCCGACCTGTCGACAGTCACGCCGAGAATCTAGCCGCAGCGGCGCTCAGATCAGATCTGGACGCTGACCGGAAAAGTGGCGATCCAAGCGATCGTCGCGACGAAGACCAGGCAGCCGGCCAGGGCCAGGACCCAGCGCTCTGCGTACGAAAAGCATCGCCGCAACGGCGACAGCCGTAACGACAACGACGATTACGGCGGCCCAGACCAGGTTCATGCGGTTGCGCTGCCCGCGGCTTCGGTTGGTGGTAGGGGTCGTACAGCGCCCGTGCCTCGGCCGGCTCCGATTAGGATCTGCACGCCGGCCAATGCCACGAGTACGACTACGAGCGACCAGAACAGCCGCGACGGCGAAACGTCGTTGCCCCAGAGCAGGACCACGACACCCAGCAGGCCCGCGGCGATCCGCAGCCATCGTGCGTTCGCCACAACCCACCGGCCGGCGCCGCCGACCGGGCCGTCGGCAAGCGCGGCACCGATTCCTTCCAGGCCGCCGGTCACGGTCGTCCGCACAGCTGTGCCGTACCTGTTGGACCCGATGAACCAGCCGATCAGGATCACGATCAGACCCAGCCAGAAGAACACCCGCTGACCGCGTTGAAGGTAGGCAAGAAGCGTGTCGTAGAAGACTCTGCTCGCCGGGCCGAACGTCGTACCCGCCAACTGGTCGATGAAAAGCTGCCGCCCGATCGACAGTGCCAGTGCCAGCAGCAGCGCGTTGGCCGCCAGCAGTGTTCCGATCGTCACGACCATGGGTGGCCGGCGGCGCGCGAGCAGCAGTGCGGCCAAGTAGAGCGCCGCTACCACGAAGATCAGCCACTGGGCCAGCGGGTTCCCGAACGCGTAGATCGTGCGGAGCTGCTTGAGCCGTGGCGCCTCGAGCAACACGATCTGCCGGTCTGTCTCGGGCACGGGCAGATTTTCCACGATCGTGAGCCCGCGCGCGACCAGGCGCTGTTTGACCCGGTCGATGACTTCCGAAACGTCCAGGACGACCTGATCGCCCTGGAGCGAGACAGCGCCGGAGTCCTCACCCCGCAGCAGACGCACCAGGATCTGCTGGGCCCGGGTGCTCACAGTCGTCCAAAGGTCGGCAAACTCATCCGAGGCAACGAACTCGCGTACCTCCCGCTCGATCAAGCCGTTGATCGCGGCAGCCAACGGCCCGATCAGCTGCTGCAGCCGTGGTCGATCGGTGATGACACCTGCGAACACCTGGTTGAGGACCGCCTCGATGTCTACCCGCTGCTCGAAGGCATCGATGACCTTCGTCGCCACGGCGTCCTGCACTTCCGGCGAGTCCACCAAGGGGCCGACGGTGTCCACGTAGCGCTGCGTGTCGTTCAGCGTGCGTTGCCCCCAGTAAGCGATCGCTGCTGGTGTCGTCAGCAATGCCGCCAACACCACACAGACGACCGCCGCCACCGAGCGCCACCTCGATGGCCGCTCCTCCGTTGGCGCTGCGATGGTCGTGGTGGCTTCCGGGCCACCGGGCGTCGTAGGTTCTGGGTCAGACATGCCACGCCTCCTCGCCTCTCGGCTGGCGGTATGGGCCGAGGAGGAGCTCACAGGCGTCGCCGTCGGCGGCGACTTCGGCCGCAATGAGGACGACATTCGGCTGAACCGTCATCTCGCCACCTCCCGATGACGACGGCGGCACCACCCCGCCCGAAGTCGCCAACTGACGGCAACCTAGCCAAACCAGCCGCGGACCTCCATCACCCGTGCAGGGTGAGCCCCGTACGATGAGCGCCGATCGCGACCATGACACCCAGGACGTCCCAGTTTCTGAGCCCTGCTCGCCAGCGCCGGCCACCATCGACGAGGCTGTGCAGTGGGCGTGCGAACCTCGCCGGCAACAAAGGAGTCCAATTGACCGAGGCGTGCTGCTCTCCGAGTTCGCACCGGCCGGGCGACGGCGGCAAATTGACGGGTTCGACCGGTGGTGGAGCGCCGCCAAC
>DATAFN010000361.1:0-10066 GCA_036257435.1 Actinomycetes bacterium | reverse complement strand
TGCGCAGGTCGACGCGGTCGCCAGGTGGGGTGCCGCGGTAGTGCGGGCCGGATATAGCCGAGCCAACCGGTTCTTGCCGCACCGGATGTTCGCGCCGAAGGACTGTCCGGGCGATCGGGCCGTGGCCCGGCTTGCCGACTTCAACCGCCGGCTCCGCCATTACATCGCAGAGGGATTGGACGAGATGTCAGCTCGTGACGTGTGGGCTTATCCGATGAAGAACCCTTACACCGGGACTGAGCTCACCGCGGGAATAATGCTGCGGTACACGTACGCACGGACGGCCCAGGTCCTGGCCAAGGTCGGGGCGATCGAGGGCGTGCTGGCCGAGCTGGTGGCCATGCACCAGACCGGTGCGACGCTGACCCTGGATCAGATCACGGCAGCCGCGAAGTCGGGCGCGGACCGGGCCCTCAGCGAGGTAATCGACGACGAGCCGGTTGCAGAACCGGGCGAGCAGGCGCAAGCCAGCTAGCCACGCCCCCGGTGCCCACCGGTAGCTGGCACCGGCCGCCACGCCTGCGCTCCGCGAGCGGGGCACAGGCTGGCGAGGTGGGGACACCGGCGGGGCGGGTCAAACGGCAGCCATGTCGTCCACCGGGTAAGACGCGGGCCCTCCGACGAAGGTTCCCGATGGCCTAGTCGATCCGGACGGAGCCGTGTGGGGTGGCGAAGTGGACGGCGGTGACTCCCGCCTCACCCGGTACCCAGCGGACCTCGATCTCGTCCAGCGGATGGGTGTCCGGCTCGCCGAGCCAAGCCGACACGGTCGCCGGATCGCCCGCGATCTCAAGGCAGGATATTCGCGCCTTGGCCGCGCTGGCCGCGTCGGCAGACGGCCGCTCGACCGGCTCTACCTGCCACTCGATGAAGAACGGCAGCTGCGGGTCGTGGATTAGGTCGAGTACGCCGATCTGCTTCCACCGCAGGTCGAACCCATCCGGCCGGACCCGGTGGCCGTCGATCGCGTCCCGGCCGATGCGGTTGGCGATTGCCGAGATGTCGTCGACCGAGACTACCCAGCCCAGCCAGCCGCCGCCCTCGCCGGCGCGATGCTTGACCGCCTGCGCGAACGGGGCTTGGTCGGCGGCCGGATGATCGAGAGTGGTGACCACCTCGATATAGGTATCGCCGGCTAATGCGAGGACGAAGTTCCGGGTGCCGAACCTGGGATGCACGCCGCCGTCGGAGAAGGACGCGCCAAGCACCGAGCCGAGCCGCTGCACCGTGGAGGAGAAGCCACCCGGATCGACGGCATAGGAGACGTGATCGAGCCGCACCGCGGCATCGTCTCAGACCGCGTGCCGGCTACCGGCACCCGGGGTCGGGACCACTCGGCCGTTCGGCCGCTACGAGTCCTGGAACTCCACGTCGATCGTCCGGAAGCCCAGCGACTGCAACATCCCGGTCAACATCGCCCTGGTGTTGGTCTCCGCCCGCTCCACCAGCCCGCTCTCGGCCGCCGCGGCCTGGATCTTCTCGGCGCCGAGCACATAGAGCTGCTGCTGGTTGCTCGGGTTGCCGGAGAAGACCGAGCCGATCCGGTCGAGCAGGCCGCGCTGCTGCGAGTACACGTAGCTGCGGCTGCTGTCCAGGTTGGCGCGCTCGAGCTGTGGGGACGGCAGCACGATCCGGACCGCGTCCCGGTCCTGGTTCACCTCGACCGCCCCGGCCTGCAGCGTGCTGAAGTCGACCGACACGTCGACGCTTCCGGCCGCGATGAACAGCGTGCGCTCACCGCGGATGATCGCCGGAATGAAGCGTGCGTCCTTCTCCAGATCGATGATGACCTGGAAGTTGCCGGTCGCGGCCTCGTAGTGGCTCAGGTCCTGGATGGACTGCAGCAGCACCGGCTGACTGCGATCGACAGTGCGCTGACCGAACGGGTTGCCCAGCCGAGGAAGGAAGTCGAGTACCTGCCCGACGAACAGGAACAGCAGCACGAGAATGGCGAGCCCCACCGCTAGCCGCCCGCCCGGGATACGCCCCTTGGTCGGCTCGCCCGGCGGAACGGGCGGAGCCGGCGGTCGGTCATCGGGCTCGGTGCGGCGTAGCTCGACGGTATCGGTCGCCCCGCGCTCGGTATCGGCCGAACGATTCATGTTTGTCTCACCACTCTCGCTGAGTCGTGACTGCGAGTCTTACCCAGGATGCCGGTCCGCTACGACAAATCCATCGCAATCGGGTGACAACCTCACCACGAAGGGTGCTCGGTCGCGATCGCCGAGGAACTAATCCGGCTACTGCACGTCGTCCATGTCGAGCGCATATACGTCGGTGCCGACCAGGGCGATGAGCCGCTGCCCGCGGAACATCAACCGGACATGGTCGGGCAGTGCGTCACCATTCGGGCGGGTCAGCCGGTAGATCTGGTCGAGCTCGAGCTTCTCACCGAGCAGCTGCGCGGTTGCGAACCGGTCGCCGTACGGCGGATACCCACCCACCAGGCCGAACTGACGGCCGTCGGTGATGACACCGACAACCCCGCGCAGATCGTTCTGCCAGCCGTGGATGCCCAGCTGCGGGTCGATCCGGACCAGCGGGAAGTCCGGGAAGTAGCAGCACCACACGATCTCGTCGCTGACGTTCAGCGCGTAGCAGTCGGTGATCGGCCCGAACCCTCGGATCGGCGCGTACCGCCAGATCGGCGTCAGCATCGCGGAGAACTCGACCAGACCCGCCTCGCCGATCGGAGTCAGGTCGGCCCAGTCGGGTACGCCGACCACGCCCTCGTCGAAGTACGAGATCCAGATCCGCCCGGTTGGCGAGACTTGGACGTCCTCGACTCCGTCGCCAACCGACCCCGACCGATCCACGAAACCATGCGCGCCGTAGACGTACGCGTTGTGCTCGGGATGGCCGTTCCGCAGCCGGGACCGGGCGCTCACCACCAGCAGCCCGCCGTCCGGCAACGGTTGGACGATCGGCCGAGTCAGATCGAGGTCGTCGATCCACAATGGCCCGCGGCTATCTGCGCCGGATCCACCGTGCCAGGTGAGGATCGCGCGGTACGGCCGGGATGCGCGCCCGCGAGGCAGCCGTACCCCGTGCTCCACCGTCTCACTGTCCAGCGCAGCCGGTGCGTCGACCTTCGTGGTCCACAGCGCGATCAGCGAAAGGTCCGGGCCTATCGAGGCGGAGATCAGCTGCAGATCAGCCTCCGGCGGCACCAGCGTGCCGCGCCGGCGCAGCGGAAGCGCGGTGGCCGTACCGAACCTACGGCGCTCGGCCTCCAGCCGAGCCTCATACGGGTCCCCGCGGTTCCGCTTCCACAGACGGGCCACTGCCGCAGTTTGGCAGAACGCGGGCAGTGACGGCGACAGCCCGGTTGTCAAAAGTTGGCTGGTCGGACCAGGTTGGGTCGGTCGGAACCGGTGCCTGCGTCGCACTCGGGTGCGATCTGGATCGGAACCGGCTACCCTGGCCGTGTGCGAGCCGTTCAGCTGCTCCTTAGCCGGCCGCGCTGATCGCGACCGGTTAGGACATCAGCGCGGCGACCCCTCGTGTCTCGAGGGGTCTTTTTGTCGGGCGAGCCGCGTCACCACACACTGATCGAGGACGACTGATGACCGAGGGGACTGGACCGGCCGAGCGGGCGGGTCGAGCCGAGCCGGACGAGCCGACGGCGTTTCGCTACACGGCCGAACTGGCGGGGCAGATCGAGGCGCGCTGGCAGGAGCGGTGGGCGGCCGAGGGCACGTTCAACACGCCGAACCCAGCCGGATCGTTGGCCGAGCCGGCCAAGATCGGCAACCGGCCGAAGCTGTTCGTGATGGACATGTTCCCCTACCCATCCGGCGCGGGCCTGCACGTCGGCCACCCGCTGGGCTTCATCGCCAGCGACTGCTACGCGCGCTACCAGCGGATGGCCGGGCACAACGTGCTGCACACGATGGGATTCGACGCATTCGGGCTGCCGGCCGAGCAGTATGCGGTACAGACCGGGCAGCATCCGCGGATCACCACCGAGGCCAACATCGTCCGATATCGCGCCCAACTGCGCCGGCTGGGACTGGGTCACGATCCGCGCCGTGCAGTTGCGACCACCGACGAGGACTACTACCGCTGGACCCAGTGGATCTTCCTACAGATCTTCAACTCGTGGTACGACGAGACCGCCGGACCGTCCGGGAAGGCTCGGCCGATCAGCGTGCTGATCGCACAGTTCGAGAGTGGCGCCCGGCCGACACCGGACGGACGCCCCTGGGACGAGCTGTCCGATGCCGAGCGGCGGGCGATCATCGACGATCACCGGCTGGTCTACCTGGCCGAGGCGCCGGTGAACTGGGCCCCCGGCCTGGGTACGGTGCTGGCCAATGAGGAGGTCACTGCCGACGGCCGCAGCGAGCGCGGCAACTTCCCGGTCTTCAAGGCGACGCTGAAGCAGTGGATGATGCGGATCACCGCGTACGCCGAACGGCTGTTGACCGATCTGGACGACCTGGACTGGCCAGAGCCGGTGAAACTGATGCAGCGCAACTGGATCGGCCGATCCGAGGGCGCCCTGCTGGACTTCCCGGTGACCACGGTCAAGGGCGAGGACCGCGTGATCAGCGTGTTCACTACCCGTCCCGACACCGTGTTCGGTGCGACGTACATGGTGCTGGCGCCCGAGCACCCGCTGGTCGACGAGCTGACCGTCGACTCCCAGCGGGATGCGGTGGCGGCCTATTGCGCCAGCGCCGAGACCAAGTCTGACGTGGAACGGCAGGTCGAGCGGCGGGAGAAGACCGGCGTGCCGACCGGCTCCTACGCGGTCAACCCCGCAACGGGCGCGCGCATCCCGGTCTACGTGGCCGACTACGTGCTGATGGGGTACGGCACCGGCTCGATCATGGCCGTGCCCGGCCAGGACGAGCGGGACTGGGAGTTCGCCGAGAGGTTCGGCCTGCCGATCATCCGAACCGTCCAGCCGCCCGCGAACTTCGACGGCAAGGCGTACATCGGCGAGGGCCCGGCGATCAACTCGGCCAACGACGAGATCAGCCTGGACGGGTTGGGCGTGGCCGACGCGAAGAAGGCGATCATTGACTGGTTCGAGCAGAAGGGCGCCGGCACCGGGACCGTGACCTACAAGCTGCGGGACTGGCTGTTCTCCCGGCAGCGGTATTGGGGTGAGCCGTTCCCGATCGTGCACGACGACTACGGCCCGGTCGCGGTGCCCGAGTCGGCGCTGCCGGTCGTGCTGCCCGAGGTCGACGACTATTCACCGCGCACGTTCGACCCGAACGATCGGGATTCCGAACCAGAGGCGCCGCTGTCGCGAGCGCAGGACTGGATTGAGGTCGAGCTCGACCTGGGCGCGGGACCGAGGACCTACCGGCGCGAGACCGACGTGATGCCCCAATGGGCCGGCTCGTGCTGGTACTACCTGCGCTACACCGACCCGGCCAACGCCACCGCGCTGGTGGATCCGGCCGACGAGGAGTACTGGCTGGGGCCGCGCCCGGACGACCCGCGCGATCCGGGCGGCGTCGACCTGTACATCGGCGGCGTCGAACACGCGGTGCTGCACCTGCTGTACGCCAGGTTCTGGCACAAGGTGCTGTACGACCTGGGGTACGTGACCAGCCGGGAGCCATTCCGCAAGCTGTTCAACCAGGGGTACATCCAGGCCTACGCCTATACCGACTCCCGTGGCAGCTACGTTCCGGCCGAGGAGGTCGAGGTGGTTCCGCCCGGTTCGTACGAGTATCGCGGGCAGGCGGTCCGCCGCGAGTACGGGAAGATGGGCAAGAGCCTGAAGAACGTAGTCACGCCGGACGAGATGTGCGAGCAGTTCGGAGCCGACACGTTCCGCGTCTACGAGATGTCGATGGGTCCACTGGACCAGAGCCGGCCCTGGGAGACCCGCGCGGTGATCGGCTCGTTCCGGTTCCTGCAGCGGACCTGGCGCAACATCTTGGATGAGGACACCGGCGCGGTGACGGTTGACCATGCGTCGGCCGCCGACGAGACCCGGCGGATCCTGCACCGCACCATCGACGGAGTTCGGCGAGACCTGGACGCGATGCGGTTCAACACTGCGATCGCGAAGCTGATCGAGCTGAACAACCACCTGACCAAGGACTACGCGGACCGGCCGGTGCCGCGCGAGGTGGCCGAGCCGCTGGTCCTGATGGTCTCGCCGTTCGCCCCGCATCTGGCCGAGGAGCTGTGGGCCCGGTTGGGTCACTCCTCGTCGCTGGCGTACGAGCCGTTCCCGGTCGCCGATCCTTCACTGCTGGTGGAGGAGACGGTCACCTGCGTCGTTCAGGTGGCGGGTAAGGTTCGCGACCGGCTGGAAGTGCCGGTCGGGATCTCCGAGGCCGAGCTGACCGAGCTGGCGCTGGCCACCGACGGGGTGCGTCGCGCGCTGGGTGCGCGTGGAGTCCGGACGGTTGTGGTCAGAGCCCCGCGGCTAGTGAACGTCGTGCCCGAGTGATGAGGTAGCCGACGACCGCGAGCGGGGCAAGAACCAGCACGACCAGGATCGGTATCCCGAGCCAGGCCGGCATTGCCCCAGCCCGAGCAACTTTCGGCGCCGATAGCGAAGCCCGTTCGCCAACTACCGGTGGATGTGCTTGGTCGGGTGGTCGGCGCGGGGCCTGCGAGCGCTACCGCGACGGTCACTCGCCAGTACCCTTCCGGTCATGTCCGAACTGATCGGCGAGGTCGCCGTGGTCACCGACTCGACCGCGTACCTGCCGCGGGTGCTGGTCGGGTCGTACGGCCTCGGCCTGGTGCCGTTGCATGTGGTGATCGACGGTCAGTCGTACGACGAGACCAGCGAGGCCGACGCGGCCATGGTCGCGGACGCGTTGCGCCGGCACCGGCAGGTCAGCACGTCGCGGCCCGCGCCGCAGGCGTTTCTCGACGTCTATCGAGCCGCCGCGGCGCGGGGCCACCGGGCAGCGGTGTCGGTGCACCTGTCTGGGGAGATGTCAGGCACCTACGAGTCTGCGCGCTCAGCCGCAACCGCGTCGCCGATCCCAGTCGAAGTGCTGGATTCCCGGCTGCTGGGGCTCGGGCTCGGGTTCGCGGTGCTGTCCGCCGCCGCGGTGGCCGCGGCCGGCGGAACGGTCGAGCAGGTCGCCCAGGCGGCGGTAGATCGAGCCGCCGCAACCTCGGCTTATTTCTATGTCAACACTCTGGAGTACCTGCGGCGTGGTGGTCGAATCGGTGCGGCGCGCGCGCTGCTCGGGTCGGCGCTCGCGGTCAAGCCGCTGCTGCGGGTGGAGAACGGCCAGATTGCGCTCTGGGAGAAGGTGCGCACCTCCAGCCGCGCGGTGGCCAGACTCGAGGACAAGGCGGTAGCGGACGCACTCGCGGCGAGCGCCGGGGTCGACATTGGCGTGCATCATCTCGTGGCTGCCGACCGGGCAGCGGCGCTGGCGGAGCGGCTGCGGAACCGGGTGCCCGGACTGCGAGACCTGTACGTGCAGGAGGTCGGAGCGGTGATCGGCGCGCACGTGGGTCCGGGAATGCTTGCGGTCGTCATCGCCCCGCACGTGCCACCGCCCGCCTAGGACCCGTTGCCGCTTATTCGGCCTGGCCGGGCTCAGGGCGTTCGCTGACGGCCGATATTCACAGGTGCTGGGTTGTCCCCAAACGGTGCCCGAGCGGTCGCCCGCCGATGTCGCGCGTGCCTAACGTCCTGGCATGCGTTCCAACGGGGATATCAGCGAGCTGCGTACGTCCGTCGCGATCGAAGAGGCGGAGCGAGCCGGCCTGGGTGTCCGGGCTCGGGGTGCATTGGCCGACCGGATACCGGTGGGCGTGCGAGGTGGATTGGTGGCGCTTGATCCGCGCGCTGCGGTCGCCATTGCGGTCGTGGGAATCGTGGCAGCGTTGCTCGGCGGTCTGTTCTGGCTGCGCTCCCGACCGGCCGAGGTCGACCTCGGACCGCCGATCGCGGCGACGCTGTCTACCGTGTCAGAGCCGACCGCCGCTGCGGTGAGCGGCGATCCCGGCGCCACTGCGGATCCATCCGCGGCGGTCACCATGCTGGTCCACGTCGCGGGCAAGGTGCGGCATCCAGGCGTTGTCGAGCTGGCAGCCGGCTCCCGGGTCATCGACGCGATCGAGGCGGCCGGCGGGGTCCGGGCCGGCACCGATCTGACCACCGTCAACCTCGCGAGGCTGGTGGTGGACGGCGAACAGATTGTGGTCGGCGTGCCCGGCGCAGGCGGTGCAGGCGCGGCTGCTGCACCGTCCGGGCCGGCCTCCGGCGACGTTGGTGTGGCCGGACCGATAGATCTGAATACCGCAACAGCTCAACAGCTCGAGCAGCTCCCCGGGGTCGGACCGGTGCTTGCGCAGCGCATCATCGACTACCGCAACGCGAACGGTGGATTCCAGTCCGTCGAACAGTTGCGTGAGGTCACCGGCATCGGAGATGCGCGCTTCCAGGAGCTCGCGAACAAGGTCCGAGTGTGAGATGCCGCGAGCTAGCCGGCTCCGCCGGTCAGTACCGCTCGAATCGGAGCAGCCCGGGGCACCAGGGGTGGCGTTGCCGGACAACGCGGCCGGCGCCGGCTCACCTCCGGCCCCGCGGGCCGACCGGCCCGATCTGCGTCTCGTGCTGCCGGGTGCGTTCGGGTGGGCGGTGGGCTGGTTGGCGCCTGTGATCGGCGCTGGCCGGGCGACCGGGTTGGGTGCGGCGCTGGCCGGGATCGGCGTGCTGGTCCTGTGGCGGAGCCGCTCCATGACCGGGGCGACTCTCGCCGCGGTATGCGTGGCCGGCGCCGCAGTAGCGGTGGCTGCGGCGACACGGATCGCGACGGTCCAACACGGACCGGTGCGGGAGTTGGCGCAGGAGCGCCAAACGGAAACGCTCGAGTTCGTGGTCACCGGTGATCCCGCCCGGGTGCACCCGAGGCCGGACGGCCCGGTCGCGAGCCGGCCGACCGTGCTGGTGCCGGCGCGGGCCGAGCTGCTGCGACGGGGCGGCGGTCAGACGCGGCTGCGGTTGCCGGTGCTGATCCTGGCGCCGGTCACCGAGCAGTGGGCCGGACTCGTGCCCAGCCAGCGGATTCGCACCACCGGCCGGCTTGCTCCACCCAAGCGGCTCGATGGCACCGCTGCCGTGTTCAGCCCTCGCGGTCCACCGACGTTGATCTCCGCCGAGTCCGCCGTCCAGTCCGTGGCATCCAGCATGCGCGCCGACCTACGGCAGGCAGTGGCAGGTCTCGACCCGGCTGCGCGTGGCTTGATTCCGGCACTGGCCGTCGGCGACACCACGCAGATGCCGGACGACCTGGTCGAGGACTTCCGACGCTCCGGACTCAGCCACTTGACCGCGGTGTCCGGCGCCAATCTCGCGATTGTCGCCGGCGTCGTCATCGGCGTGGTGCGCGGTCTCGGCCGGTCCCGCCGCGCCGCGGGAGCCGTCGGGTTGATCGCGGTGGTTGGGTTCGTGGTGCTCGCCAGGCCACAGCCGAGTGTCCTGCGCGCTGCGGTGATGGCGGTGATCCTGCTGGCCGCGCTCGTCACCGGGCGGCGACGAGTCGGGCTCGCGGCTCTCGCCGGGACCGTTCTGGTGCTGCTGCTGATCGATCCGTGGCTGGCCCGCTCGTACGGCTTCGCACTGTCCGTGTTGGCGACCGCCGGGATGCTCGTGCTCGCGCCCGGCTGGCGGGATCGGATCGCGGCCCGGCTACCAGGTCCGGTGCTGTGCCGCGCCGCATTCGCCGAGGCCGTGGCGCTGTCCGCAGCCGCCCAGCTGGCCACGCTCCCCGTCGTCGTCATGCTGTCCGGGCAGATCAGCCTGGTTTCCCTGGTGGCCAACCCGATCGCTGCGCCGGCGGTGCCGGCCACCACGATCCTCGGGCTGTCCGCAACGCTGCTCGGACAGGCGTCCCATCCGATGGCGGCCGTCGTGGGCACGCTGGCCGGGTGGCCGGCCGACTGGATCGTGTGGGTGGCGAGAACGAGCGCGGGCCTGCCTGGGGCGGTGGTGCTATGGCGGTCCGGGTTGACCGGAGGCCTGCTCGTCCTGGCCGCGGTGATCGCGGCGATCACTCTCGGGCCGGCCCTGGTCAGGCACCGCCTCGCGATGGGGTCAGTGGTCGGCGGTTTGGTGCTC
>DATAFN010000308.1:0-3749 GCA_036257435.1 Actinomycetes bacterium | reverse complement strand
CGCAGCCAGGATCGCGTCCCGGACGTGCCGACCGCCGATCGGGCGGCCCTTTCCGTGCGCTCCTCAGCTCGTGCCGACGGTCAGCCGGTGTGCTCGGCCAGCATCGTCTGCATCCGGCCGATCTCGATGTTCTGGTCGGCGTTGACCTCGCGGGCGAACCGATCGCTGGCCGGCTCGAGCCCGCCGCCGGTGGCGTACAGCTGCTGCACCATGACTAGCGCGCCCTGGTGGTGATAGATCATGAACTCCAGGAACAACCGGTCGAACTCGGCGCCGCGCGTGGCGGCCAGCTGGGCGAGCTGATCCTCGGTGAGCATGCCCGGCATCAGCTCGCGATCGTGACCGCCGTGGTGGTCGTGCGCCGCTGGGATCTCCTCGTTGCGCTCGGTGAGCCACGCCTCCATCTGATCGATCTCGGTCTGTTGCGAGGCCTCGATGCGCTCCGCGAGCAACGGCAGGTCCGCGCTGCGGCTACGGCCGTCGACCAGCGCGGTCATCTCCAGCGCCTGCGCGTGGTGCGGGATCATCTGCTGCATGAACAGCGTGTCGGCGGCGTTATGCGCGGGCGGTGCGATCGTGGCCACGTCGCCCGGAGAAAGCGTCCGACCGGCCTGGCCTGGCGCACCCGGCTGTACGACCCGCGCGCCCGCCGGATCGTCGGACAGTTGCAGACCGGCCAGCACACCGACGCCAAGGGCCGCGCCGGCGACCCCGGCGACAATGGCGAGCCGGCGATTAGAGATCACTACCGACGTACCGTAGTCGAACTGCGGGCGGTGTCACGAGTGCGCGCCTAGAGCCACGGTGGCGGGCCCTCGAAGGCCAGCGGGTACACCTCGAACAGAACCGCGGCCGGCACGCCGAGCTGCGGTCCGGCCGTCTCGGCCATCCAGGTCAGCAACGGCCGCGGCTCGAACGCCGCGTTACCCAGGCCCTTGGTGTATTCGGCGTGCGCGGCCAGTGAGGCGACCCCGCGCTCGAGCGGCTCGCCGGTGATGTCCACGCCGTGGGTGGGTTGCGATGCTGCGGCGAAACAGACGAAGCGGACGCCGTTCCATGGCTCCAAGCCCTCGTCCGCAAGCTCGGGAAAGATCCACCGGTTGCCGGCATCCCGCGCGGCATCCAGCGTGGCCAGGCCGACCACCCGATGATCCGCCTGGTTCGGGATGCCACCGATCATGCGGACGGTGAAGGCACCGGCGATGACCACCTCGGGTCGGTGCCGGCGGATCGCCCGAGTGATGTCGCGGCGCAGGTCCAGTCCACCCTCGATCACCCCGTCCCGGTAGTCCAGGAACTCCACCACGTCGACACCGACTTCGAGCGCACCGGCTCGCTCCTCGGCCTCCCGCAGCGGCGCCGCCTGGTCCGGATGTATCCCGTCGATGCCGGCCTCACCCCTGGTGGCCAGCAGGTACGTGACGCGCTTGCCCTGCCCGGTCCACCGGGCGACCGCCGAGGCGGTGCCGTACTCGATGTCATCGGGGTGCGCGGCGACCGCGAGGCAGCGGTCCCAGTTCTCCGGCAGGGTGGGCAGCACATCGGTCATCGAACGCGCTCCTGTCTGTGGTCAGTTCCGCGAATCTATCTGCTCGTCAGGGCCGTTCGAGCCGGTTGCGGCGCGGCGAAATCCTCAGCCGCTCGCCACCGCGGTGAGCCACGAGGGGAGCCGGTCCAGGCAGTCGCTCCAACCACGGGCGTGGTCCTCGCCGGTCTGCGGGTCGGCGAGCAACTCGTGCCGTAGCGACAGCTCGGTGCGCTCGCCGAGGTCGGCCAGGTCGATCGTGACCAGGCTCTCCGCGTCGTCGCCGTCCCACCGCCAGGTGAACACGAGCCGCTTCGGCGGCGTGACCTCGCGGTAGCGCCCACTCACCGCCATCGCGGGTGAGCCGGCTGCGATCCGGTACTGCCCGCCGGCGCGCAGGTCGACGGTCACCGTGGTGTCGAACTGTACTGGCCAGAACCAGGCGGCGAGTGCGTCCGGCTTGGTCAGCGCGTGCCACACCCGCTCGGGTGGGCCGGACAGGACACGTTCGATCCGTACGGTGGTCACATCGGCTCCTTGCCGAGGTAGTTGTCCAAGGCGTCGATTCGGTCGGTCCAGAAGCGGTGGTGGCGGTCGAGCCAGTCCGCGGCATCGCGCAGCGGTTGCGGGTTGAGCGAGCAGACCTGGTGCCGCCCGCGCCGTTGCCGGGTCAGCAGGCCGGCCCGCTCCAGCACGGTCAGGTGCTTGCTCACTGCGGGCAGCGAGATCGCATGCGGTGCGGCCAGCTCGCCCGCCGTCCGGTTGCCGTGTTCGGCCAGGTCGGACACCATCGCGCGGCGGGTCGGATCGGCGAGCGCGGCGAACACGTCGCCGGTAGTACTCTTAACCATGCGGTTAAGTGTTGCAGTTGGCGCGGCCTCGGGCAAGGCCTCGCTACGCAACGCTCACTAACCCATTCCAATCCGGGCCGCGCACAGCGCCGAATCACTGGTGCCGCCAGCACCAGAAGTCCACGTACACCCGGACAGGGAGGCGCAACCATGCGCAGGACAGTTCTCAACGGCACGCTGGCGCTCGGGATCGGCGCTCTTGTCGCGGCCGCGGCGTTCACCGGCAACGGCGGCGGTGGCGATCGGCTTGCGCTGGCCGGCCTGAGCCAGCAGGCCGGCCCCGGTGGTATCCAGCAGGTGGCCGGGGCGCCCCGGCTGGTGGTCGTCGGGCTCACCGACGACCAACGGATCGTGGCGTTCCTGGCCGCCAACCCGGGTAACCAGCTCGTCATCGGCAAGGTCTCCGGCCTGGCCGGCGACGCGAGCCTGGTCGGCATCGACTATCGGATCCAGAACGGCAAGCTGTACGGCGTTGGCAACGCAGGCGGCATTTACACGGTGAGCACGCGCACCGCGCGGGCGACCAAGGTCTCGCAGCTCACGGTCGCGCTGCGTGGCACCGCATTCGGCGTCGACTTCAACCCGGCCGCGAACCGGCTGCGGGTGATCAGCGACGCCGGCCAGAACTTGCGTCACAACGTCGACGATCCGAACGGGGCTCCGGCCGCCGGGATGACGGCCGAGGACGGCACGCTCACCCACCCGCCCGCGACCACCGCGGCCGGCGGCGTGACCGGTGCTGCGTACACCAACAACGATCTCGACCCGGCCACCGCGACCACGCTGTTCGACCTGGACAGCACCCTGGACCAGATCGCGATCCAGTCCCCCGCCAACGCCGGCTCGCTCGCGCCGACCGGCAAGCTCGGTGTCGACGCGGCAACCGGCGCCGGATTTGACATCTTCAGCGCGCTCAATGACCAGGGGACCAGCACCGGCACGATCGGACTGGCCACACTGCAGGTGGACGGCCAGTACGGGCTTTACCGGATCGGGACGCTCACCGGCAAGGCGACGCTGATCGGGACGTTCCCGGACCGGCGTCAGGTGGTCGACATCGCCATACCGCTCAACCAGGGCTAGCCGCTCGGCCGGTCCGCACGGCGCCGACCCGGGTCCCGGCCGGGTCGGCGCCGGCTCGCTACGCCGGACCGGGCTGCATGTGGTCCATGCGCTCCAGACCGGTGACCCGCCAGATCACGCCCTGCTCGGTGTAGGTGGGACGGAGTCCGCGTCGCTCCAGGACCGCCAGCATGGCCGCGGGCGGATGATTGAAGACCCGGAACTCCCACCGGAGCAACCGGAAGATCAAGTTTTCGGCGCCGAGAATGAACCGTGACGCGGCATTGCGTACTGGATGGCTGAACACAAGC
>DATAFN010000302.1:0-1706 GCA_036257435.1 Actinomycetes bacterium | reverse complement strand
CCACTTCAAACGCGACCCACACCGCGTCAGCGAACCGGGCTGACCCAACCCTCGAGCGCGCCCAGCGGCGCCAAGCGGATCTCGTGGTCCTCGCAAAACCAATGCGGATCGCTGCCCAGATCGGGGGAGATGCGCAGCTCGTGTGGCGCGGCATCATCCTCGTGCAGCGGGCACAGCGGCCACCGGCCGATCGCCGGCAGTAGCGCGTCCTGCACGTCCTGGGCCACCTGGCCGGCCAGGTACGGCGCACCGTCCGGCCATTGTTCGAGCCACCACCGGCGGCCTGCGACCGCCGCCTCGACGATCGACACCGACGTCGCGTTCGCGCTACCGGACGCTTGCAGATCGCGCACGAGCGCAGCTCGCGCGGTCAGTAGCACGTGGTCCTCTGGTCTGGGCATGTCGTTCATTGCTGCCTTGTCTACCCAGCGATCCGGCTAGCGGCAAACATGTGACTTCATGGCGATCCTCGTGGACCCTGCGGTGTGGCCCGGTCGTGGCCGGCTCTGGTGCCACCTGGTCAGCGATGTCTCGTTCGCCGAGCTGCACGCGTTTGCCGACCGGCTCGGGCTGCCGGCCAGGGCGTTTGATGGAGATCACTACGATCTACCGGCTGAGCGGCGCGCGGACGCGATCACCGCCGGCGCGATTGCCGTGCCGTCAGTCGAACTGGTCGAACGGCTCGTTGCGGCTGGGTTGCGTCGGCGCAAACGTGCCGGCGGCCAGTAGTGACATTGGCTGGCCGAGCCGGATGTACTAGCATCCGCCGCGTTCGGGCCGTCTGCCGCAGAGGGGTGGAGTCCAGTGACCACGTGGTCGTCGCGTAAGGCCCACCTCGCCATTGCCGCCGCGTGCGTGATCGGTGCTCTGGCCGCGTCCGCACTAGCCGCGGCGCCGGCCGCCGCTGGAGACGGGAACGGCCCGCCCAAGGTGTCGGTGCTGACCCGCAATCTCTACCTGGGCGCCGATCTCACCCCAGCGATCACGGCCCCGTCGCTCCCCGACTTCCTCGCCGCTACCTCGGAGATCTGGCGGCATGTGCAGGAGACCAACTTCGACGAGCGGGCCGTGGCGCTGGCGCGTGAGATCGACCAGGCCGACCCCGATCTCATCGGCTTGCAGGAGGCCGCGATCTGGCGGACGGGGCCGATCGGCGATCCGGCGCCGGCCGTGACCGTGGTCTACGACTTCCTCGCGCAGCTGCAGGCCGAGCTGGACGCACGGGGTGCGCACTACCACGTAGTGGTCAGCCAGAACGAGGCCGACCTGGAGGCACCGGTCGGTGCGCCGTACTTCATCGACGCGCGACTCACCCAGCGCGACGTCATTCTCGTCCGGGAGGGCGCGAAGCTGGCGCTGAGCAACGCGCAGTCGGCGCACTTCGCCACCAACCTGACCATCCCGATCCCGGCCGCGGGCACCACGTTCGTCAGCTTGCGCGGCTGGACCGCGGTCGACGTGGAGACCAAGCACGGCCAGGCGTTCCGATTCATCAACACCCACCTCGAGGCGTTCCACCCGCTGGTCCGGCTGGCCCAGGCCCAGGAACTGCTCGCGGGACCCATCGGCTCGGCGCCGGACTCGGTGGTCCTGGCCGGCGACCTCAACAGCGGGCCCGAGCTGCCGGAACCGGCGAACCGGTTGGCCTACTTCGCGCTGGTGGCCGGCGGCATGGTGGACACCTGGCCGATCTTGTATCCGGGCGA
>DATAFN010000294.1:0-11453 GCA_036257435.1 Actinomycetes bacterium | reverse complement strand
CTCGTACCCGGCGGGCCGGCCGAGCGGGCCGGGATCCGGCCTGGCGACATCATCGTCAAGGCCGGCGAGCACGACATCCATGACGCACAGAGCCTGCAGCGGCTACTGTTCGCGGACGCGATCGGCACCGAGCTCGTGGTGGCCGTCTACCGGGACGGCCGGCAGGTCGAGCTGCGCGCGGTCCCGGCCGAGCTCACCTGACCGAGCTCACCTGACCAAGCCCGCCGGCTCGGCCACCCTACTATGGGCAGCATGACGCGGCTGGCCGCCGTATCCGGCGCGCTACCTCCGCATCGGTACCGGCAGGACGAGCTGACCGAGCTGGTCGCCCAGATGTGCCTACCGGCCGGGGCCAGCCGCGCGGTCCTCGACCGGATACACGGCAACGTCAAGGTGGACACCCGACACCTGGCGCTACCGCTCGCCCAGTACGCCCAGCTCGACGGGTTCAGCTCGACCAACGACAGGTTCATCGAGGCCGGACTTGACCTGGCCGAGCAGGCGGTGTCCGAGGCGCTCGCCGCGGCCGGCATCCGGCCGGACGAGATCGATCTGATCATCTCGGTCTCGGTCACCGGAATCGCCACGCCGTCGTTGGAGGCCAGGCTCGTCCCGCGGCTCGGGTTGCGGGAGGACGTCGTACGCATTCCCGTGTTCGGGCTCGGCTGCGTGGCCGGCGCCACCGGTATCGCGCTGCTCCACGACTTCCTGCGGGGGCGGCCGGACGGGGTGGCCGTGCTGGTCGCGGTCGAGCTGTGCTCACTGACCGTCCAGCGTGGCGACATGTCCATCGCGAATTTGGTGGCCAGCGGCCTTTTCGGCGACGGTGCGGCGGCCGTGGTCGCGGTCGGCACACAGCGAGCCGAGCCGGGGCCCGAGGTGGTGGCGGCGCGCAGCCGGCTGTACCCGGCCACCGAGCGGGTCATGGGCTGGCGGATCGGCGAGCACGGCTTCCAGGTGGTGCTCGCGCATGACGTGGCCGAGGTGGTCGGCCAGTATCTGGCCGCCGACGTCGACGGATTCCTCGCCGAGCACGGGTTGGTCCGGGCCGACATCGCCGCCTGGGTGTGCCATCCCGGTGGCCCCAAGGTGCTGGAGGCGGTCGAGCGCTGCCTCGGGCTGGACCCGGACGCACTCGCGGTGACCTGGCGTTCGCTCGCCGCGGTCGGGAACATGTCCAGCGTGTCGGTGCTGCACGTGCTCCAGGACACGATCGCGGCCGAGCCACCGGCCGGCCGTTTCGGGGCGCTGCTGGCCATGGGTCCCGGCTTCTGCAGCCAGCTCGTGCTGCTGCGCTGGTAGCCCGCGATGGCCTGGTACGCCGCGCTCATCGCGCTGGTCACGGTCGAGCGGCTGGCCGAGCTGGTGGTGGCGAACCGGAACCGGCGGATCACACTCGCCCGCGGCGGGATCGAGACCGGGCAGGGCCACTACCCGCTCATCGTTGCGCTGCACGTCGGACTGCTCGCTGGCGCGCTCACCGAGGTCTACCTGGCCGATCGCCCGTTCTACCGGTGGCTCGGCTACCCGATGCTGGCCGTCGTGCTGGCCGCGCAGGGCTTGCGCTGGTGGTGCATCCGCACGCTGGGACCACAGTGGAACACCCGGATCATCGTGGTGCCTGGGCGACCGCTGGTCACGAGCGGTCCATACCAGTGGCTGCGCCATCCCAACTACGTCGCGGTCGTGGCCGAAGGCGTAGCGCTACCGCTGGTGCATACCGCCTGGCTGACCGCGACGCTGTTCACCGCACTGAACCTGCCGCTGCTGTGGTGGCGGATCCGGGTGGAAGACCGGGCCCTGGGCCGGCTGGCCCCGAGCCCGTCATGATCGACCTGCTGATCGCCGGCGGCGGACCGGCCGGCCTGGCAACCGCGCTGTATGCGACCGCCCGCGGCCTGCAGGTGGTCGTCGTGGAACCCCGGTCCGCCCCAGTGGACAAGGCCTGCGGCGAGGGGCTGATGCCGGCGGCGGTGAGCGCGTTGCACCGGCTTGGCGTCAATCCGCCGGGACTGCCGTTCTACGGGATCAGGTACGTCGACACCAAGCGTGCCGTGGTCGGCCGGTTCGCCGGCGATCCCGGGCTCGGGGTGCGCCGCACCCGGCTGCACGAAGCACTGGCGAGCGCGGTCGCCGCCACCGGGATCGAGGTGGCGACCGGCCGGGTCGGCGAGGTAGCCCAGGACGACCGGAGCGTGCGCGCCGCCGGGCTGCGGGCCCGCTGGCTGGTGGCGGCAGACGGGTTGCATTCCCCCATCCGCCGGTCCGTAGGGCTGGCCGCACCGGCTCGCCGGCGGGATCGGCCCGGCCAGCCGGCCAGGTTCGGCCTGCGCCGGCACTTCGCGGTGCCACCCTGGACCGACCTGGTCGAGGTGCACTGGGCGACCGGCGCCGAGGCGTACGTCACCCCGGTAGCGCCGGACTGCGTCGGGATTGCGTTCCTGACCACCGAGCCGGGCGGCTACCAGCAATGGCTGGCCAGGTTCCCGGTGCTGCGCGATCGGCTCGACGGGGCAGCCGCGCGGTCCGAGGTTCGCGGCGCCGGTCCGCTCCGGCAGCGCGTCACCGGTCGGGTGGCCGGCCGGGTGCTGCTGGTCGGGGACGCGGCCGGCTACGTGGACGCGCTCACCGGCGAGGGCATCGGGCTCGCGCTGGCCCAGGCCGAGGCCGTGGCCGGCTGCCTGACCGCCGGCCGGCCCGGAGACTACGAGCACGCCTGGCGCCGGATCACCCGGGAGCATCGGATCATGACCGGGACGCTGCTGTGGTGCGCCGGTCGACCCGAGCTGCGGCCCCTGCTGGTGCCGGCTGCGGCCGCGCTGCCGGGCGTTTTCGGCTACGCGGTGAACCGGCTGGCCAGGCCGCCTGGCGCCGGACGCCATCCCGCCCGGACACACTGGAGTCCCGAGACCGACCCAGGCACCGCCGACCGAAGGTCAGCCCGATGAACCAGCCAGCCCGTGAGCAGCGTTTCGAGATCGAGGTATCCGGCGACGTCGAGGCGGGCGTGCACGCCGACTTCGCTTCTATCTGGCACACCCAGGACACCTTCGTACTCGACTTCGCTTCCCTGCGCCGACCGCCCTACCTCTCCGAGGACGCCGAGGCCGGCCGCCAGGTCGCCATCATGCCGGTGCGGGTCGTCGCCCGGGTCAAGATCCCGCCGGGTCAGGTCTTCGAGCTGATGAAGGCGCTCGAGGCGCAGCTGTCCGCATGGGAG
Source organism: Actinomycetes bacterium (assembly GCA_036257435.1). GTDB lineage: Bacteria > Actinomycetota > Actinomycetes > JAKEEW01 > JAKEEW01 > DATAFN01. Next base: position 8,233 of record DATAFN010000294.1, on the reverse strand, counting down.
CACGAGACCGGGCGCCGTCCAAGTGCGCCACCACCGCCACCGCCGAGTCCCGGGTGAGCGCAGCCTTTCCCTTTCCCTACAACCTGCCGCCGGAGTGCTCACCGGCGCCGGGTTGCTCGCCATCACCGGCGTCCTGGAGGCACTGTTGTCCCGGTCGAGCACCGCAGGTGGATGCTGTCCGATCTGATGGCCGACCGCGACCCGGCCGCCGAGGTGCGCGCGTTCGACATGCGCGGTCCTGGCCCTGAACGGCACCTACGCGGAGATGTACCGGCTGCAGGCCCGCGCCCACCAGGACGACATGGCGGAGATCGGAACCAAACAGCCTGCTTGACCGCTCCGAATAGGCAGTAACACGCGCCGATCAGATCGGTGCGCAGTCGTGATCCGCAAGTGGAATCTTGGGGCGCCCATCAGGCGTTGAACCTCTCGACTGGACAAATCGTCTAGTGGTTGCAGCCACCGGAGGAGGTGAGCCCACATGAGCCGTGTCGACGGGCAGCTCGAGGAGCTGTACGACACCGAGGTCGAGGTCGCTGAGGACCGCGACCTGGTCGGCATGTACCTGGACGAGATCGCCCGCACGCGGCTGCTTACCGCTGCCGACGAGGTAGAGCTGGCCGAGGCCATCGAAGCCGGCCTCTACGCCGAACAGCTGCTCGCCGAGGGCGCGATCCCGGACGGGGTCGACCCCATGGAGCTGGAAACGATCGCTGCCGACGGCCGGGCCGCCAAGCGGCGCTTCATCAACGCCAACCTGCGCCTGGTGGTATCGGTCGCGCGTCGCTACGTGCGTGCCCCGATGCCGCTGCTCGACCTGATCCAGGAGGGCAACACCGGGCTGGTCCGCGCGGTTGAGAAGTTCGACTACCAGCGCGGGTATAAGTTCTCCACCTACGCGACCTGGTGGATCCGTCAGGCCATCAGTCGAGCCATCGCTCAGCAGGGCCGGATCGTCCGGCTGCCCGTACACGTGGTCGAAGACCTGCACCGGGTGTCCCGGGTCCGCCGCGAGCTGGTCCGCGAGCTCGGTCGCGAGCCCGAGATCGACGAGCTGGCCAAGGAGCTCGGTGAGGACCCGGACCGGATCGAGGAGCTGCTCGCCTGGGGCCGTGACCCGCTGAGCCTGGACACCCCGGTCGGTGACGACGACGCCACCCGCCTGGGCGACCTGGTGCAGGAGATCGAGCAGCCAACGCCGGAAGAGATCGTGCTCGCCGGCTTCCACGACCGCCGGGTACACGACCTGGTCGGCCGGCTCGACCCGCGTTCGGCCGAGATCGTCCGTTACCGTTACGGCATGGCCGGCGGCCGCGAACACTCGCTGGCCGAGATCGCCGCCCGGCTCGGGCTCTCCCGGGAGCGGGTCCGCCAGATCGAGGCGGAGGCGATGCGCCGGTTGCGGACCATCGCCGCGACCGAGCCGGACCTCGACGCCGCGTAACCGCGCACCGCTCGGGGCTAACGGCCGCATCGGATACGGCGCACGGTAACCGCCCGCAGAGGCGACAGCAGCCGCCACACCGAGATCGCCGAGAGACTGTGATCTGTCACTCCACCACCGGTATCACCACCGGATGGTGATCACAGCTCTCGGCGTTGCGTTGTCGCCGGGGCCGGGATGGCCCGGACCGACCGGTCGTCGAGATCAACCCGGTGTGTGGCCGGTCGGCACCCGCTAGGGTCAAGACCACACGCGCGGAGGAGGGACGGCCGTGGCACGCGAATCCGGCGAGCTGGTGCGGCCAGAGGACCGGATCTGGACCGTGCCGAACCTGCTCAGCCTGCTCCGCCTGCTCGGCGTGCCGCTGTTCCTGTACCTGGTGCTGGTGCCGGAGGCCGACGGCTGGGCGCTGCTGGTGCTCGCATTCGCCGGGGTCTCGGACTACCTGGACGGCCAGATCGCGCGCCGGTTCCCCGGCCAGGGCAGCCGGATCGGCGCGCTGCTCGACCCGGCCGCGGACCGGCTCTACATCATCGCGGTGACCGTCGGCCTGCTGTTGCGCGAGATCATCCCGATCTGGCTAGCCGTCGTGCTGCTCGCCCGCGATCTGCTGCTGCTGGCGGCCTACCCGACGATCAAGCGGCTCGGATATACCGCCCTGCCGGTCCACTTCCTCGGCAAGGCCGCCACGCTCTGCCTCATGTACGGCTTCCCGCTGCTGCTGCTGGGTGATTCCGACACCGGAGTCGCCCGGGTGGCCACGGTGATCGGTTGGGCGTTCACCGGGTGGGGTACGGCGCTGTACTGGTGGGCCGGACTGCTCTACTTGATGCAAGTACGCCGGCTCGTCCGCGGTTCGACAGTCATCGCAGCATCCGGGAGGTGAGTACCGCCGTGCGTGCAGTCGTCATGGCCGGCGGTGAGGGGACCCGGCTACGCCCCATGACCGCAAGCATGCCCAAGCCACTGCTGCCCGTGGTCAACAAGCCGATCATGGAATATGTGCTGGCACTGCTGAAACGGCACGGTTTGGACGAGGCCGTGGTCACCGTGCAGTTCCTGGCCTCGCTGGTGCGCAACTACTTCGGCGACGGCGAAGAGCTCGGCATGAGTTTGCAGTACGCGAACGAGGAGACTCCGCTCGGCACCGCCGGCAGCGTGAAGAACGCCGAGGAGGCGCTGCGCGACGACACGTTCCTGGTCATCTCCGGTGACGCGCTCACCGACATCGACCTGACCGACCTGATCCGGTTCCACCGTGAACGGGGCGCTCTAGTGACGGTCTGCCTCAAGCGGGTCACCAACCCGCTCGAGTTCGGCATCACCATCATCGACGAGGACGGCCGGGTCGATCGGTTCCTGGAGAAGCCGACCTGGGGCGAGGTGTTTTCCGACACCGTCAACACCGGCATCTACGTGATGGAGCCGGAGATCTTCAACTTCATCGCGGCCGGCGAGATCGTCGACTGGTCCGGTGATGTGTTCCCGGCACTGCTGGCCGCCGGCAAGCCCATCTACGGCTACGTGGCGGATGGCTACTGGGAGGACGTGGGTACCCACGAGGCCTACCTGCGGGCCCAGGCCGACGTGCTGTCCGGCCTGGTCCAGGCGGACATCGACGGGTTCGAGGTAGCGCCCGGCATCTGGATCGCCGAGGGGGCCGAGGTCGACCACGACGCCGTGCTCAAGGGCCCGCTGTACGTCGGCGACTACGCGAAGGTGGAAGCCGGTGCCGAACTCCGCGAGTACACCGTGCTCGGCAGCAACGTGGTCGTCCGTTCGGGCGCGTTCCTGCACCGCGCGATCGTGCACGACAACGTCTACATCGGCCCGCAAACCAACCTGCGCGGCTGCGTCATCGGCAAGAACGCGGACGTGATGCGGGCGGCCCGGATCGACGAGGGCGCGGTCATCGGCGACGAGTGCCTGATCGAGGAGGAGGCGCTCATCTCCGGCGGGGTAAAGGTGTACCCGTTCAAGACGATCGAGGCCGGCGCGGTAGTCAACACCAGCGTGATCTGGGAGTCCCGGGGGCAGTCCAGCCTGTTCGGCCCGACCGGCGTGTCCGGCATCGTCAACGTCGAGATCACTCCGGAGCTTGCGGTCCGGCTGGCCAGTGCTTACGCGACCACGCTGCGCAAGGGTTCCACCGTGGTCACCGCCCGGGACCACTCCCGGGCCGCTCGAGCGCTCAAGCGCGCGGTGATCGCTGCATTGACCGCGTCCGCGATCGACGTGCGCGATCTGGAGTGCCAGCCGCTGCCGGTGGTCCGGCTGGAAAGCCGTGCAGCCGCAGGCGGAATCATGATCAAAACCACCGCCGGCATCCCGGACAGCGTGGACATCAGCTTCCTGGACGGGCGCGGTACCGAGCTGAGCCAGGCCGCCCAGCGCAAGCTGGAGCGGATCTACAGTCGGCAGGAGTACCGCCGCGCGTTCCCCGGGGAGATCGGCGATCTCACGTTCCCGAGCCGCTCACTGGAGAACTACGCGCAGCTGCTGCTCCAGTCGATCGACACCACGGACGTGACCGACCTACGAGTAGTCATCGACGCCGGCGGGGGAGCGGCCTCGCTGGTATTTCCGATGTTGCTCGGCCGGCTCGGCGTGGATGCGCACGTGGTCGGCGTCGGGCTGGACGAGGTGCGCCCGACCGAGACCGCGGCCGACCGGGCGGCGGCGCTGGAGCGGCTGACCTCGCTGGTGGCGTCCTCGCAGGCCTCGTTCGGGGTGTACTTCGGCCCGGTCGGCGAACGGCTGGCCATCGTCGACGAAACCGGCCGGATCATCGACGGCAGCAGGGCGCTGCTGGTCTTCCTCGACCTGATCGCGGCCGAGCGCCGAAGCGGCCGGGTCGCGCTGCCGGTGACCACCACCCGGGTCGCGGAGCGGGTGGCCCGCTCCTACGGCGTCGATGTCGAGTGGACCCGCACTTCGGTCGGGGAGCTGTCCCGCGCGGCCGAGCAGCCTGGCTTGATCTTCGCCGGTGACGGCGATGGCGGCTACGTGATCCCGGAGTTCTCCGGCGCGCTGGACGGCATCGCCGCGTTCGTGCGGCTGGCCGGCCTGGTCGCCCGTACCCACCTGCCGCTGAGCCGCATCGATGCCCGGATTCCGAGCTCGAACGTGCAGCGCCGGGACGTGCCCACCCCGTGGGCGGCCAAGGGCATGGTCATGCGGTCGGTGGTCGAGGCCGCCGGCGATCGGGAGCTGGACACCACCGATGGCGTGCGCATCGTCGAGCCGGACGGCCGCTGGGTGCTGGTGCTGCCGGACCCGGCGCAAGCGCTGACCCGCCTGTGGGCCGAGGCGCCTACCGCGCACGCGGCAGCCTCCCTGCTCGACGAATGGACCGCGGTGGTGGCCGCGAGCCATCCCGAGTAAATGGCGTGCCGTTCCTGATGCCGATCTTCCGATTCCTTTGCCTGGAACAAACCGTCTCAAACTGGGTGATCGCTTCGGCCGAAGGCGTCGGACGATCGCGACGGCGGGGCTGAGCCCTACGCGAGCTAGGATTCCGGGCGTGCCCCGTCCGGATGCCGCGTCGCTGCTCGACGACATCATGCGCTCCGCGCTCGAAGAGGAGTACGAACAGGCGGCCGGCCGGCACCCGGAACCACGCGAGCTGCTGCCGACCAGCCGGCAAGGCTGGCTGCGGGCGCTGCCGATGCTCGCGGTCCTGGCCGTCCTCGGCGTGCTGGTGGCGGCCTCGGTTACCGCGGAGCGCGGAAACGCCGCCCGGTTGCGCGCCCAGCGGCCTGCGCTGGTGGACCGGATCGAGCAGCAAACCGCACGGGTGGAGGCGCTGCAGCGCAGCGTTGCCCAGCTGCGCACTCAGGTCGGCACGGCGACCCGGGCCGGGCTCGCGCTGACCGCAGCCGGCCGCCGGCTGACCGCCGACGTGGCCACGCTCGAACGGGCCGCGGAATCCGTGCCCGCCGCCGGCGACGGTGTCCGAGTAGTGGTGGATGACGCGCCGGCGGACACCGCCACCGAGGACGTGCGCAACCGGATCTACGACACCGACCTGCAGCAGCTGGTCAACGGCCTGTGGCTGGCCGGTGCGGAGGCGATCGCGATCAACCGGCAGCGGATCGGACCGCTGACCGCGATCCGCTCCGCCGGCGACGCGATCCTGGTCGGGTTCCGACCGCTGAGCCGACCGTACGTGGTCGAAGCGGTCGGCGATCCGCGCACGCTGGAGGCGAGCTTCGTGGACGGACCGGCCGGGCTGTGGCTGCGCAGCCTGCGGGAGAACTACGAGATCCGGTTCGACGTGACCGCCGGTTCCGACCTCGCGTTGCCGGCCGCCGGCCAGCGCAGCCTGACCCACGCCAGGGAGCAACCAAGCACGGACGCACCCACGACCGAACCGACCCAGAAGTAGGTGAGCGGAACCCGGTGATTGTCCTACTTGGCCTGCTTCTCGGCGTGATCGCCGGGTTGTTGGTGCAGCCGACCATTCCGTTGTGGATGCAGCCGTACCTGCCGATCGCGGTGGTCGCCGCGCTCGACGCGGTGTTCGGCGGGCTGCGGGCTTGGTTCGAGGGGATCTTCAGTGACCGGGTGTTCGTGGTCTCGTTCATCTCCAACGCGCTGATCGCTGCGCTGATCGTGTTCCTCGGTGACCAGCTCGGCGTGGGCGGGGCGCTGTCCACCGGGGTGGTCGTCGTGTTCGGCATCCGCATCTTCGCCAACGTGGCCGCGATCCGCCGGCACCTGTTCCGGGCATGAACCAGGTCATCGGCGCCGTGCTGCACCCGCAGGTCAGCCGTAGCAAGATCCTCGCCGCGATCCTCTGCGCGGGCCTCGGCTTCGCGCTGGTGGTCCAGGTCCGGGTGCACGCCCGGGGGGAGAACCTGGAGTCCGCCCGACCTTCGGACCTGGTGCTCATCCTGGACAGCGTGACCGAGGAGTCGCACCGGCTGACCGACGAGTTGCGCGAGCTCGAGGCGGCCCGGCAACGGCTGGCGTTCGGCTCCGACCGGTCGCGGGCCGCGCTCGAGGAGACCACGAAGCTCGCCCGCACGCTGGGCATCCTGGCCGGCACCGTGCCCGCGCAAGGGCCGGGCATCCAGCTGTCCATCACCGATCCGGGTGCCAGGCTCACCGCGACCGACCTGCTCAACACGCTGCAGGAGCTGCGGGACGCGGGCGCCGAGGTGGTGCAGATCAATGACGTGCGAGTGGTGGCAAGCACTCACTTCCTCGACGAAGGGCCCGGCCGCATCCGCATCGACGATCGGTCGGCGAGCAGCCCTTACACCTTCACCGCGATCGGCGATCCGGCCACACTGGCATCGGCGCTGCAGATCCCCGGAGGGGTGTTCTCGAACCTGCGAGACGCCGGGGCGAGCGGTGACCTCGAACAACGCCAGCTGGTTCGGATCGACGCGGTAGTGCCCGGCCCGCCCGCGCCACGACTTCCCGGCGCACCCCAGTAGAGTGCGGCTGCAGCCACAGGCGCGAGGTGGATCCGAAAGGCGGGCTACGGCCGATGTACCCGGATGATCTTAAGTACACCGTTGAGCACGAATGGGTGCGCGGTAATGGCGAGGCGGACGGCGGCCTGCGGGTCGGCATCACCCACTACGCGCAGGACCAGCTCGGCGACATCGTGTACGTGACGCTGCCCGAGGTCGGCGCCGAGGTGCGCGCCGGACAGGCCTGCGGGGAGCTGGAATCCACGAAGAGCGTGAGCGACCTCTACGCACCGATCACCGGCACCGTCGCGGCTCGGAATGAAGCGCTCAACGACCAGCCGGAGCTGATCAACTCCGATCCGTACGGCGACGGCTGGATGGTCGAGATCGTGCCAACCGATCCGGCCGAGCTCGACGAGCTGCTCAGCGCCACCGACTACCGCGCCATGGTAGAGGCCTGACCGCACCCGAGTTTCGGGCGCGTGTCGGTTGACCGGCGGATCTGACGCGCATAGGTTGCGGGTTTAACCATCGACCTCTACCTACGGTCGATGGTCTTTCGGCATCTGGTTTGGTGATCGCGGCGAAGGCGGATGCCGCGGTGAGAAGCGGGAGCACGCACATGCCGTTCTGCACCCAATGCGGGCACGAGAATCCAGCAGATGCCCGCTTCTGTGCCCAGTGCGGTGCGCCGTTGGCCGGACCGACGGGAGCAGGGGGAACCGAGATGACTTCGACGATATCCATCGGCGGCCTCGAGCCGCAGGAACCGGACTGGACCGAGGAGCTGTCGGCGGCCGATATCAGCGCGGTCGAAGCGCTGCCGCCGGGATCCGCTCTGCTGGTCGTGCGGCACGGCCCCAACTCCGGCAGCCGCTTCCTGCTCGACGCCGACGTGACCACCGCCGGCCGGCATCCCAACAGCGACATCTTCCTGGACGACGTGACGGTCTCGCGCCGGCACGCGGAGTTCCGCCGCACCCCGGAGGATTCGTTCCTGGTTCGCGACGTCGGCAGCCTCAACGGCACGTACGTCAATCGGGAGCGTATCGAGGAAGGGACGCTGAACAACGGGGACGAGGTCCAGGTTGGCAAGTTCCGGCTTGCCTTCTACGCCAGCCGGGCCACCGGTGACGAAGACGGGTAACCGCAGCGTGGCCGCGCAGCCGTCGACCACCAGGCGATCGAGCATCGGCGAGGTGCTCGTCGAGCTGCGCACGGAGTTTCCCGATGTGACCATCTCGAAGATCCGCTTCCTCGAGGCGGAGGGTCTGGTTCGGCCCGAGCGCAGCCCGTCCGGGTACCGCCAGTTCGGCCCGCGCGACCTCGACCGGCTCCGGTACGTACTGGGCATGCAGCGCGATTA
>DATAFN010000280.1:0-11631 GCA_036257435.1 Actinomycetes bacterium | reverse complement strand
GGACGCCGCCACCGGTGCCTGCTCGGATGGGGTGATCGCGCCAGGGGCGCCGAAGTCGGTGGTCGCATCGCCGGCCACCTGCTCGACCACTTCCAGCCGATCGGGCAACCCGGCCGGGAATACGAGCGTGGCCCGCGCCGCGACCGGCGCGTACCGCGGCGCGTAGCCGGCCAGCGTCTCGAGCGCGAGCTCGATGCTCTTGCCGGATCGGCACCAGCCCGGCCAATCCAGTGCACTGGCGAACACCCGTTTGCCGCCGATCTCGAGCGACACCATTAGCGTGCTCGAACGGTCAGATCCCGTCGCCACGACGGGATCCTCTCACGACCTGGCGGCCGGCCGACGGCGCTGCCGAATTGGGCGTTCGCTTCACTTCCGTGCCTATTCTGTGGAACCCTGCGGGCGCGGCGGGCGTCTGGTACCCGAGGGGTGGGCCGGAAACAGCGCAACCTCGGGAGGCGTTGGCCGTGGAGTCGATCGGCGCCCAACTGTGGCTCGTCGGATACGACGTCGGTAAGGGTGGGCCGCGCGGCGGCCGCCGCCTCAGCTACGCGATCACCGGTGGACTGCTCTGCAATCTCCTGCTGCGCGGGAAGGTCGGCGCTGACGGGGAATGGTGCCGGCTGACCGACCCAACCCCGCTCGGCTGTCCCGGGCCAGACGACCTGCTCGGCCAGATCGCAGCGGAGCCCAGGCGGTCTCGGACCTGGCTCGGCTGGATCCGCGGCTACGCCAGGGACGCACAGAACGCGGTGGTCGAAGAGCTCGAGGAGCACGGCCGGTTGGTCCGGTACGAGCGGCGGGTGCTGGGCGTGCTCGCATTACCCAGGCACTCGCTGATCGACCCGATGAGAGCCGATCGGCTGCGCACCGCGATCAGACACGCCGCCACCGCCCCACCCGGCGCGCCATGCGAACGCCGACTCGCCGCGCTCACGGTGCTGACCGGCTTGGCCGGCCTCGGTCCGGTGCCGGCCGGAGACGACCAGATGAAGGTCAGGGCCCGAGCCGACGAGCTCGAGGCCACCCTGCCGGTCGGGGGTCGGGCCGTCCTCGCCGCAGTGCGGGCCGCCACCGTGGATTCCTACGTTCCCGCGGTAGCGGTGGGGTGAGCCGCGATCACGCGACTGTCGGTGCGGGCAGCTAGCGTGAACGGCCTTTCGGCACGGGAGAAAGGGAAAGGGTGCGGGGCTCGGTAGTGCGGGGGATCGTCACCGGCGTGGTTGTGGCCGGGCTGGCGCTCGGACTCTTGGGCGGGCTGCTGCTCGGCCGCGACCGCGGACCGACCGAGGAGGACCGCGCCGGTGCGGCCCTGGCCGAGTTCACCCAGGCCTGGGCGGCCGGTGATCCGGATCGCGCGGGGGTTGTGACCAACTCGCCGGATGAGGCCGCCAAGGTTCTCGAGGAGACCACCGAGCGGCTGGCGGTGACCGCGGTCGCGATCGACCGCGGTCAGGTGACGTTGAGCGGCGACAAGCGGAGCGGGCGCGCCACGTTCGCGGTCGCGCTGACGTTGCGCGGGTTGGGCGAGTGGCGGTACGAGTCGGCCGCCGACCTGGTCAAGATCGGCGAGCGGTGGCTGGTGCGCTGGGCACCGGCGTCGGTACATCCCGCACTGACCGCGACCACTCGGCTTGGCCGCGAGCGCGAGCTACCACCGCGCGCGCCGATCCTGGATCGCGATGGCGACCCGCTGATGACCGAGCGGCCGGTGGTCACGATCGGCATCTGGCCGGCGAAGCTGACCGACCCAGACGCCGCCTACCAGGTCATCGGCGAAACCCTCGACGTAGACGTGGATCGGTTGCGCGACCGGGTCGGCAAGGCCGATCCGGATGCATTCGTCGAGGTCATCACGCTGCGCGAGGCTGCGTACCGCGATGTTCGGGCGCAGCTGCGCGATGTGCCCGGGCTGGTGTTCGACGAGGGCGTGCGCACGCTCGCGCCGACCCGCGAGTTCGCCCGAGCGCTGCTCGGTACGGTGGCGCCCGCCACCGAGGAGACGCTGCGGCAGGCCGGGCCACTCGCCTCTCCCGCCGATCTCGTCGGCGGGTCCGGGCTGCAACTGCAGTTCGAGAAGCGATTGGCCGGCAGCCCAGGTGGCCGGGTACTGCTGCTCGACCGGGAGAGCGATCGGAGGATCAAGGAGCTGCACGTGTTCAGCCCGGTTCCGGGAGAGCCGGTGACCGTGACCATCGACCGCGACATGCAGGAAGCGGCCGAGCGTGCACTGGCCGGGATCTCGGAGCCGGCCGCGCTGGTGGCGATCCGACCGAGCACCGGCGCGGTGCTGGCGGTGGCGAACCGGCCGGGCGACAACGCATACGACCGCGCTCTGGTCGGACAGTACCCACCTGGCTCGACCTTCAAGGTGGTGACGACCGCCGCGCTGCTCACCGACGGGTTGCGCCCGACCGACCAGGTGACCTGCCCGCGCCGGATCGAGGTGTCCGGCAAGTCCTTCGAGAACCAGGACGAGTTCGCGCTCGGGACGGTGCCGTTCCGGGTCGACTTCGCCCGGTCCTGCAACACCGCCTTCGTCTCGCTTGCCGATCGGGTTGCCGGCTCACCGCTGGTCCGGGCTGGCGACGGGTTCGGGCTTGGCGCGACCTGGCAGGTAGGCGTGGCTAGCTATACCGGGAGCGTGCCGGATACCACCGACCCGGTGGACAGCGCGGCCGCGGTAATCGGCCAGGGCGACGTCCTGGTCAGCCCGCTGGCGATGGCCTCGGTCGCGGCGACCGTGTCTGCCGGCCAGTTCCACCAGCCGGCGCTGCTGATCGATCCGGCGCCGGCGTCGGCGTTCCGGCCGGCCGTCCAGCTCGACGGGGGCGCACTTGCCGACCTGCGGGCGCTGATGCGCGCGGTGGTCACCGAGGGCTCCGGTAGCGCGCTCAGGGATCTGCCGGGCAATCCGGCGGCCAAGACCGGCACGGCCGAGTTCGAGCAGGACGGTGAGATCGGGATGCACGCCTGGATGATCGGCTTTCGCGGAGACGTGGCGTTCGCGGTGCTGATCGAAGGCGGCGGCTCCGGCGGTCGGGATGCCGGGCCGATCGCGGCGCGCTTTCTGGAGGCGCGGTGAGAGACCTGCCTACCTGCCCTACCGCGGGCCGCTCGACAATCACTGCGGGTGCGCCGTGATCCGTTCATTCATCGCGCTTGGCGATAGCTTCACCGAGGGACTGGACGATCCGGATCCGTCCGGCACCGGGTTTCGCGGCTGGGCAGACCTGCTGGCCGACGTGCTGGCCGGGCGGCAGGCCGGCTTCCGCTACGCGAACCTGGCGGTCCGCGGCAGGCTGCTAGACCAGGTCGTCGTCGACCAGCTTCCGGTCGCCTTGGCCAACAGACCGGACCTGGTTTCGCTGTGCGCCGGTGGCAACGACCTCATGCGGCTGGGCGCCGACCCGGACCGGCTCGGCGAGTCGATGGCCGGCGCGGTCGCCGCGGTCCGCGCGTCCGGTGCACGAGTGGTGCTGTTCACCGGTGCCGATCCGGGTAACGTGCCGATCCTGCGGCGCATCCGGCCGAGGGTCATCGTGTACAACGACCACCTGCGCGCGATCGCCGACCGGCACGGCTGCGTGGTCGCGGACCTGTGGTCGCTGAGCACGCTGTACGACCGGCGCGCCTGGAGCGAAGACCGGCTGCATCTGTCGGCCGCCGGTCATTGCCTGGTAGCCGGGTACGTCGCCGAGTTACTCGGCGTGGCCGGGGGCGGCCAATGGCGGCAGCCCTGGCCACCGACGGATCCAGTGCGCTGGGTCTCCCGGCGCCGCGCCGATGCGCACTGGTTACGGGTGCATGTGCTGCCCTGGGTCAGCCGCCGGGTGCGCGGCCGGTCGTCCGGAGACGGGCTGCCGCCGAAGCGTCCGGACCTGAGCCCTTATCCGTAGCGCGTAGCGGCGCGGCGCTAAGGCGCGCCGCTGGCGAGGACACGCATCAGCGGGCGAGCGATGTGGCTATCGCACGGGTCCGGTCGGTCCACGGTGCCGGGCGCAGCGATCCGGGATCCAGCTTGACGACCGCCCGCCGGCCCTCCGCATGGACGACCGTGCGGTCCACGGACAGGAACCGGAAGCCGTAGACCGCGCTGGTCGTGCCCAGGTGCTCGATCCAGAAATGCAGCGCAATCTCGCCAGTGCCGATGACCGGGCTCAGGTAGGAGATGGTGAACTCCCGGACCGCGCCGAACATGTCGGGGGAGTTGGGGCGACCGGCAGCGAAGTCCAAACCGTGCGTGGCCCAGAACGCGGTCAGCCCACGCTCGAGCATGATCGCGTAGCGTGCGTTGTGCACGATGCCCATCGCGTCCAGGTCGTCGAAGTGCACCTGGCAACCGGTCAGATGGCCGTAGCTCACGTCTATTGCGGTAGCGGTCGCGGTCACGCGTGCTCCTCGGGCAGTACGGAAGGATCGGTTGCTAGTGCACGCAGCCGGTCGAGCACGGCAATCCGCGCTCGGCGGTAGACCTCGGCCTGATCGAACAGTCGGGACTGGTAGACCGCGGCCACGCCCAGCGCATCGATCTCGAATGCGAGCTGTTCGGGCGAGGCGCCCGGGCGCAGCTCACCAGCGACAACCGCCTCGGCCGCTAGCCGCTGCAGCAGTTGCAGCCACTCGCCCGTGGCGTCGACCACCCGGTCACGCAGCGGCCCGGGGCGGGAGTCCAGCTCGAACTCGACCGTGCAGAAGAAGCAACCGCCGGGCAGGACATCGTCGACGTAGTACGCGATCCGCAGGTCGTGCATCGCCCACAGTCGGCGGATCCCGCGCGGATGCCGCAGTGCCGGACGGACTACCCGTTCGACGATGTCCGTTCGCGCGTGCTCGATCGTGGCCAGCTGCAGCGACTCCTTGGACGGCCAATGCGCGAACAGCCCGGACTTGCTGACCCCGAGCGAGTCGGCAAGCCGGCCGAGCGACAGCCCGTCCAGGCCCTCGACCGATGCGAGCCGTACGGCGGCGTCGAGGACCGCTTGCCGGGTGCGCTCGCCGCGCGCTATCCGGCCATCCAGCGAAGCGGCCGAAGCAGTCATGAGCCGATGCTACAACAAAAAGACCGACCGGTCGTTAATGTTTCGGCAGCAGTTTTCGGATGAATCCGCGGGTAGTGTCAGAGCGGCTGCATGCCGCCCCCGCCGAGTGTCCGCGAAGCCGACCCAGCTGCCGCCGATCGCCCGAGGAGGCGCCCGGGATGACCCGATCGCGACCGTTTCGACGTCGAATAGCGGCGACTCTCGGGGCAGTTGCCCTCGTCGCATCCGGAATGGTCGTGTCCTCCCAACCGTCGTTAGCCGAGTCCGTGCCCCGGCGGATGGTCTCCGGCTGGCTGCCGTACTGGACGATGGCCGATGCGCTCGAGGCGGCGACGGCGAACGGTGACCTGTGGGGGACTGCCTCGCCGTTCTGGTACCAGGCCACCGGGTCGACCACGATCGTCGGCCAGCCCGGCGCCGGCGACCAGGCGCTGATCGGCTCGTTGCGTGCGGCCGGCATCGAGGTGTTACCGACGATCACCGAAACCATGGACGCGCCGGCGATGGCCGCGCTGCTCGGCGACCAGGCCCAGCGCGCCGCCCACGTCCAGGCGCTGGTGAACCTGGCGACCGGGCTGGGCGTGGACGGCATCGACCTGGACTACGAGTCGATGAACTTCGGTGGCACGCCGGCGGACAAGGCGGCTGTTCGCACCGGATTCGTCACGCTGGTCGGTGAGCTTGGCGCGGCTCTGAACACGCAGGACATGACGCTGTCGGTAACGGTCGGGCCGCGGACGAGCGAGTTGGACCTGAACTGGGCGGTGTTCGACTATGCCGGCATCGCCGCTGCCGCCGACCTGGTCCGGATCATGACCTATGACCTTCACTACCGCGGCGGTCCGCCCGGCCCGATCGCGCCGCTGCCGTGGGTGCATCAGGTGCTCGGTTACGCGGTGACCGTGATCCCCGCCGCGCACATCCAGGTCGGCGTCCCGCTCTACGGCTACGACTGGCAGTGCGAGACCCCGGCCTGCACGACCCAGGCGGCCGGCGCCGCCGCGACCGCGCTGACCTACGAGCAGGCCGAGGCACTTCGCACGGCCAAGGGTGCCGTGCGGGAGTGGTCGGCCGCCGATGCCGCCGCCTTGTTCCGGTACACCGACGATGCCGGCCGGCCACATGTTGTCTGGTACAACGACCACCAGTCGACGCAGGCGAAGATGTCACTGGTCGGCGCCTACCGGCTCGCCGGTCTGGCGTTCTGGGCGGTCGGATTCGAAGACACCGGTCAGTGGAAGCCGCTGCGCGACTATGCGACCAGCATCGCGAAGAAGTCGCGCACGATCTCGATCAGCGTGCCGAGCTCGGTCGGGTACGGCACCAAGGTGACGGTCAAGGGCACCGTCCGCAACGCGTCCGGGACCGCGCTGATCGGCCATCCGGTCATGCTGCAACGCCGCTGGCAGGGCGGCGGTGGGTGGATCGACGTCGCATCCGGGTCCAGCTCGCCCGCGGGCACGGTGGCGCTGACCTACACGCCCTTGTCCAACAGCGTGTTCCGGCTGGTCGCGCCGGAGGACTGGACCTACCTGGCCGCCAGCAGCGCGGAGCGCACCACCGGGGTCAAGTGGAAGGTGACCGCGACGGCCGGCGACACCAGTCCGCCGCCGCTCCGGACCGTGACGATCTCCGGTACGGTGTCGCCACGCCGGGCCGGCACCACCGTGGAGCGGCAGAAGTACCAGAACAGGTCGTGGGTGACCGTGTCCAGTACGGTGCTCGACGTCAACGGCCGGTACCGGTTCCAGGTCTGGTCCGGTGGCACCGGGACGATGAGGTACCGGATCAAGGTGCCGGGCACGGCCTACAACGCGACCGGCTACAGCCCGACCATCACGTTCACCGTCGGATAGGCCGTCAGGAGGGCGACCGATGACCCAGGCGGACGACTGGGAGCGGCGGATCTCCGCGGTCTGGTCGATGGCCGCCACCCGGTCCGAAGCCGAGACGGTCGCCGCCATCGATGCGCTGGTCGCGGAACGCCCGACCGGGGACGGCGCCGCACTGTTCGAGTGGGCCTCGGTGCTGGACTTCGCCGGCCGCGAGGACAAGGCGGAGCCGTACTACCGGCAGGCGTTGGCGGCCGGGCTTGACCGGTATCGGCGGCCGCGGGCGGTGATCCAGCTGGCCAGCACGCTCCGCAACCTCGGGCGGCCGCACGATAGCATCGCAATTCTGCGCGCGGAGATCGCGAACCGCGAGCCCGACAGCCTTGACGACGCCCGGTTGGCGTTCCTGGCGCTCGCCCTCGCGGACGCCGGCCGGCCGGCGGAAGCGGTTATCGTCCTGCTAGACGCGATCGCCGGCCACCTCACCGACTACCGCCGCGCGGTCACGTTCTACTCGGGCGAGCTTCGCGATCGGTACCGCCCGCCCAGTCCCCACCAGCCGGGTGCCTCTCCCGTATGATCACGGACACGAACGGGGAGTGACGCTTCACGGTCCGTGACGATCCGGCGGTGATTTGGTGGCGGCTAGCGCGTTCGGGGTGCAGCCCAGCGCCGGATCGACTGTTCAGCTATCCGACCGAGCCGGGCGCGGTGCCGGCTCGGCGGCGGCGAACGCGCGAGTGACCGCGGCCAGCATCCGCGGCATCTCCTCCGGCGCGGCCAGCACGAAGTCGGCCAGGTCGGCCAGCGCGCCACCGGTCTCGGTGTTGGTCACCGCGACCCGAACGCCGAGAAAGTCCGGATGGGTGGCCTCGTACTCGGCCAGCACCTCGAATGCGCGCCGATCCGAGATATCGTCGCCGACGTACCAGGCCCCGCTGAGACCGGCTATCTCGTGTTCGATGACCACGCCTTTGTCTCTGGCGACCGCCGGCTTGACCTCGACCACCATCCGGCCGCGTTGCACGGCGAGCCCCAGCCGCTCGGCCTCCCGGCTCGCCCAGGTCTCCACCTCGTCGCGGCGGTGCGGTGCGAGCCGGTAGTGCAGCGCCACGGCCAGGTGCTTGTCCTCGACCAGCACGTCCGGTGGCAGCTCGTGCCGGGCCGCTTCGACCAGGCGGCGAACCGCCGGCACCCAGGGAACAACTTCGGGATCGATGCTGATCTCGCCCTCGCGCATGCTTTCCAGCCCGTACAGGCCGTACAGCGCGATGCCAGGCACCCGGCCGAACCGCTCGGCCAGAAAGCTGACCGGTCGGGCCGACACGATCCCGATCCGGTCGACGAGCGATTCCAGCTCGACCAACCGCTCCACCACGCCCGGGATCGGCTGGACGGCGCCCGGGTCGGCCTGGATCTCGGCCAGTACCCCGTCGAAATCGAAGTAGAAGCCGAGTTGCCCGGCCAGCGGCGCCGACTGAGCGATTGCCTGTTCCGCCGTCAGCGGCGCGCGGCCCGCGATCGACATGGCAGCACGCTAGCGCAACCGGACGTATGTACATCGGCCGCTACACTGCCGCTCGCAGTCATCGCAGGCGCTGGCGGTCGAAGGGGCGGGCAAGCGTGCGGCGGAAGCAGATAGCCGACTTCAAGCAGTGCCAGGCGCTGCTTCGCAGTGCGTACGGTTTGCTGGCCACCGGTGAGTATCCGGGCGCGCTCCGCGTGGCCACGGACGCGCAGGCGGTCGCAGGCCGGCTAGTCGTGCGCGATTCCGGCGTCCAGCTGATCTCCGCAATGGCCGACAACGTGCTTGGGTGTTCCCTGCACCGAGTGGGCCGGACCCGGGAGGGCCTGGACCGGCTGACCGCAGCCGTAGTCGCGCTCCGGGCCACCGGCAAGCGCGGCAAGCTGCCGAAACCGAGCCGGCTGCTGCTGGTGGAGGTGCTGTCCAACCGGGCCGGGTTCTGCGGAGCCATCGGGCTCTACGACGACGCGATCCGCAGCGGCGCCGAGGCGCTGGCGCTGCTGGCCAAGCCGGAACCGCGGACCGATCTGGCCCGGCGCGAGCTGGCCACCGCGATGCTCAACCACGGCGCGAACCTGTTCCGGGTTGGCGAGCTCACCGATGCGCTCCGGCTGACCGACGACGCGCGGCAGCTGTACGGCTCGATGTGCCAGCCGTTCCCGGCCGGTGTGGCCCGATGCCTGAGCAACCGGGCCGCGATTCTCCACATCGCCGGTCGGTATCCGGATGCGCTGGTTGCGGCGCAGGACGCGATCGCGATCCGCCGGGCCGCCAGGGACGAGCAGCGGGTGGGACTCGCGCAGTCCCTGGTGAACCTGTCCGACTGCCTCCACCGGATGGACCGGCCGGCCGAGGCGGTCCAGGCCGGTGCGGAAGCGGTCGAGATTCTCCGGTCCGAGCTCGACCACAACCCGAACGGGCACGCGCCGCACCTGGCCCAGGCGCTGGCCGGTCGCGCGGCGGCGTTACGCAGCGCCGGCCGCACGGATGACGCGCTGGCCGACGCCGACGAGGCGTACACCACACTGCGGCGGCTCACCGAGATCGAGCCGCGCGCGTATCGCGACGACCTCGCCTACGCAACCCGGGTGCTGGCCGAGGTGCTGGAAAGCCTCGGCCGGACGACCGAAGCGCGCCGGGTCTGCGCCGAGGCGGTGGCCGAGTACGAGCCACTGGCCGCAGCCTGGCCCGGCCGCTACCGGCGGTTGCTGGCGGAGACGAAGGCCGTGCGCGAGCGGCTGAACGGCTGGCCGTAGCTGACCGGCGGGCATTGCCCGGCGGCCGTCAGCTCCAGATCGTCACGTACACCGGCGGCCGGAACCGCGACGGCGGCACCCCCGAGCCCGGCGCCCGCATCAGGTGCATGGCTTCCGGCGTGCCGAGGAAGCTGCGCAGCGAGCTGGCCGCGGCCGAGCGCCGCTCGGGCGGCAGGGTGGTCGCGTACCACGCGGTCTCAACCGGCGTTGCCGGCGTTTCGACGACCGACAGCTCCCCGCGGCGCAGCTGCTGGCTGACCAGGTGCGCCAGCGCCGGCGCAACCCCAGCGCCGTTGGCCACCGCCGCCCAGGCCGCGGTCTGGTTCGGGAAGACCTGGATGTTCGGCTCGGGTACCCGCAGCCGGCGCAGGAGCCGGCTGGTGTCGCTGTGCGGATCGGTTCCAGTCGGGTCGACGAGCCATGACCAGTGCCGCGGGTCGCCCCGCGGGCGGCTCTGCCCGGCGCCGACCACGATCACGCGGGTTCGGAAGATCGGGTCGCTGCGCAGGTCCGAGTTGGCCGTGCCGCCCAAGTTCGGCCCGAGCGCCACATCGGCCAGCCGGTTACCGATCAACACTGGCATCTCGGCTGCGCCGGCCACCCCGCACGTCGTCTCCACCGTCCTGGCGGTCCGCCGGGTGAAGGCGTCGGTCAGTGGGGTCGCGACGAACTCCGCGATCGGGCTGGTCGCGACCACTCGCAGTGACTCCGGTACGCCCTTCGCGGCCCGCACCGCGGCCTCGGCCTCGGCCGCTAGGCCGACCATCTGCGACGCCACCGTCAGCAGCCGGGCGCCACCGGCGGTCAGCGTCATGCCGCTGGTGCCGCGGGTAATGAGCTGATCGCCAAGATGCTGGCGCAAAGCCGCCAGCGCCTGGGAGACCGCCGGTTCGCTGACCCCGAGCGCGCTCGCCGCCGCTTTCACGGATCCGAGCCGCGCGACCAGCACGAACGCACCGAGCTGAGTGAGCGTCACGCCGCCCATTCTCGCTCTGTTGCGGTATTCCGATAAGGGTGATAAGCGATCGCTTATTACCCGGTTGCCGAGCCGCCGAGCCGGCACGAAGATCCGGACATTCCGGAGGGAGGCGCTCATGCAGGTGCCAGCGCACTTCGAATATGAGAAAGCGACCACCCTCGACCACGCGATCGCGTTGCTCGCCCGCCTCGGTCCCGAAGCCAGGGTCCTCGCCGGCGGGCACAGCCTCATCCCGATGATGAAGCTGCGGATGGCTCAACCCGACGCGCTGGTCGACATCAACGATCTCGGCGCCGAGCTCGGTGCCATCTCGGTCGAGGGCGATGAGCTGCGGATCGGCGCGCTCGTCCGGCACGCCGAGCTGCTCGACTCGGCCGTGGTCGGCGAGCACTATCCGATCTTTCACGACGCCGAGCGGGTCATCGCTGACCCGGTCGTCCGCAACCGCGGCACCGTCGGCGGCTCGTTGTGCCAGGCTGATCCGTCCGAGGACCTCTCCGCTGCATTCGCCGCGGTCGAGGCGGCCGCGATCATCGCCGGACCGAACGGCACCAGGACGGTGTCGATCCGGGAGTTCCATGTCGGACCGTACGAGACTGTGGTCGGACCCGGTGAGCTGCTCACCGAACTGCGGGTGCCGATCCGGCCGGGTGGCGGCAGCGCGTACGAGAAGGTGGAGCGGCGGGTCGGCGACTGGCCGGTCGCCGCGGCCGGCGCCACTCTCTGGCTGGACGGCGACACGGTCTCGTCGGCCGGGATCGGCCTGACCGCAGTTGGCGCGCCGAAGTTCGCCGCGAGCGAGGCCGAGCAGTACCTGCTCGGAAAGCCGGCTACCGAGGAGAACCTCGCCGAGGCCGGCCGGATCGCCGCGGCCAACTGCAACCCAACCGCCGACCAGCGCGGCCCGGTCGACTACAAGCGGCATCTGACCGGCGAGCTGACCACGCGAGCGCTGCGCCGCGCGACCGCTCGCGCGCGCGGACAGGAGGCGTGACAT
>DATAFN010000271.1:0-4207 GCA_036257435.1 Actinomycetes bacterium | reverse complement strand
GCAGCCGGATCGTGACCACGGCGCTCGGGCCGGACCTGGACTACCCGGACTACACCGGTTACCCGGAGCCGGCGGGCAGGCCGGCCAAGCCGTGGCAGCGCCGGTTGGGTGGCGGCCTGGTGATCCTGGTCGCCTTCCTCGGCGCGGTGATGCTGGGCCTGCTGCTGGCCGCGGGCCTGGCTGGCATCTCGCTGGCCGAGCTGTGGAATCACTTCACCGACTGGCTGGCCGCTCGAGGGATCTCGTTCTGATGCGGGTGACGCTATGACGACCGGACTCGTCCTGCTGCCTGGGCAGCAGGAACGCGATGTCGAGGTCGGCGCCGTGCTCAGCTTTGGGCGCGGCGCGCCCGGCCGGCCGGTCGACCTCCAGGTCAGCGGGAACTCCCGGGTCAGCCGGCAGGCCGGCACCGTGGAGGCGACGCCGTACGGGATGCTGATCTCGAACACCGGCTCCAACCCGATCTTCATCAGGCGTGGCGACGGCCCGACCGCGGTGAGCCTGCGCCCCGGCCAGGCCTACCTGGTCACCGGCGAACGCGCCCGGATTACGTTTCCCGGCGTCTCTGACTACTTCGAGGTGGAGCCGGCCGGCCTGACCGGCGAGCCGCCCTCCCCCACCGGCCAAGAGCGGACCATCGCCGGTGAGCGGACCACCTCGGCATTCGGCCTGAACCCGGACACCGCGTACTTCCGCTGCCTGATCGCGCTCTGCGAGCCGACGCTGCGCTACCCCGACGCGCCGTGGATCCCGACGTCAACGCAGATTGCCGAGCGACTCTACGACTTCGGGCTGCTCGGCGAGGAGCGCGACGGCGACTGGGTGGATCGGCGGCTGGACGACGTCCGAGCGAAGCTACCGATCGGTGAGAAGGCCTGGTCGGCCGAGCGGATGCGTACGGCCACGCCGGAGGAGGTCGCGCACGCCGCGGTGCGGGAGCAGTCCGGCGCGCCCCGGCGCACCGCGCGCAAGGAGCAGCTGGTCGAGTTCGTCGTCGCGAACGGCATCGTCACGCTCGACATGGTCCGGCGGATCTTCGGCGAAACCGGCATCCTGTAGGGCGGCCGATCCGGCGGCTCAGCGCTAGTCGGCGAGGTCAGCGCAGGCCGTCGGCTAATTCGGTCGCGGCCAGCACTACTCGCGGACCGATGGCCGCCGCGTCCAGCGGACCCAGGGTCACCACGCCGACGCTGGCTTCCATCGCGGCGATCCCGAGCACCGGGGCCGCCACCCCGTGCGCGCCCGGCTGGAGCTCGCCCTGGCTGACCACGTATCCGGTCTTGGTCCCGGGCGCGTTCCGGGAACCGCTACCGGCACCGGAGCCGGCGCCCGAGCTCCGTCCGGACCGGACCAGCATGATCGCGCGGCCGGCCGCCCCGCGGGTGAGCGGATGGCGAGAGCCGACCCGGTAGGCCACGTGGTAGTCGGTCCAGGACGGCTCGACCACCGCCACCGCGAGCGCCTCGCCGCCATCGGCGATGGTCAGGTGGGCGGTCGCGCCGACCTCCTCGGCCAGCCGTCGCAGCACGGGCAGCGCCGCGTCGCGAAGCAGCGGCTGGACCCGCCGGGCCAGACCCAGCACACCGAGCCCGAGCCGGACCCGGCCGGCCGAATCCCGGCGGACCAGGCTGTGGTGCTCGAGGGTGGCCAGCAACCGGTACATCACGGTGCGGTTCACCCCGAGCCGGGTGGCCAGCTCAGTAACGGTCAGGCCGCCGTGTGCCTCGGCCAGCTCGCGCAGCACCCGGATCCCGCGGTCCAGGGTCTGCGAGGTCTCGCCGCTCATGCGCGCAATCTATCCCTCGGCCGGCGCGGCTGATCAAGGACGCGGGTGGACACATTCCCCAGTAGCGAGCGATGCGGCATATTGCTGAGTCGCGGGTCGACTATCCGGCCGGCGGCGACCGAAGGGCGACGGCGTGACAGCTGAGTACGACGTACTGATCATCGGTGGCGGCCACAACGGCTTGGTAGCGGCCGCGTACCTGGCCAGGCACGGGCTGCGCACGCTGGTCTGCGAGCGGCGCCCGGTGGTCGGCGGCGCCGCGGTCAGCGAGCATCCATTCGGTCCGGACTACACGGTGACCTCGCTGTCGTACGTGGTGAGCTGGCTCCCACCGGCCATGGTGCGCGACCTGCAGCTGACCAAGCACGGTTACCACGTCTATCCGCAGGGGCCGTATTTCGCTCCGCGACGCGACGGTCACTACCTGGCCATGCCGGCCGATCCGGCGCAGCGGTTCGAGCAGATCGCCAAGTTCTCCGCGGCCGACGCGGCCGCGTACGAGCGCTGGGACGCCTGGCTGGCTCGGCTCGGCAAGGTGGTTAGGCCGCTACTTGCCGAGATCCCGCCCCGGATCGGCTCGCACCGGCCGTGGGAGCTGGCCAAGCAGGCCGCGCTGCTGCGCTATTTGCGGAGGGTCGACGTGCGCGGTGCGTTCGACCTGACCCGGTTGATGACGGCGAGCGTCGCCGATCTGGTCGAGGACTGGTTTCGCACGGATGCGGTGCGCGGCCTGCTGTCCGTATCCGGCGTGATCGGCGGTTGGGCCGGGCCGCGCTCGGCCGGCACCGCGTACGTCATGCTGCACCACCACATCGGCGAGCTGGGCGACGGTCAGGTGGGGGCCTGGGGCTTTCCGCGCGGCGGGATGGGTGCGGTAACGCAAGCGATGGCTGCTGCCGCGCGCTCGTTCGGGGCGGAGATCCGCACCGGCATCGATGTCGCGCGCATCGATGTCGCGAACGGCAGGGCCACCGGGGTGACGCTGGCCGGCGGCCAGCAGATCAGGGCCGGCACGGTGATCACGACCGCGCATCCGCAGATCTCCTTCCTCCGCCTGGTCGAGCGCGACCAGCTACCGGCCGACTTCGTCGCCGACATCGAGTCCTGGAAGACCCGGTCCGGCACCGTAAAGATCAACCTGGCGGTCGACCGGCTGCCCAGGTTCGCCGGCCATCCGGACTTCGCGCCGGACGTGCACGGCGGCACGATCGTGCTCTCCGAGTCGCTCGACGACGTCGAGACCGCGTTCCAGGAGGCCGCCGGTGGCCGGCCGACCACATTGCCGTTTGCCGATGTCTGCATCCCCAGCGTGTTCGACCCGACACTCGCGCCTGACGGCCACCACATCGTGTCGATGTTCACCCAGTGGGTGCCGCAGGCCTGGCACAGCAAACCGCACCAGGCCGAGCTCGAGGCATACGCCGATCGCGCGGTGGCCCGGATGGACGCTGTCGCGCCCGGCTTCACCGAGTCCGTGCTGCACCGCCAGGTGATCGGGCCGTACCAGATGGAGCACGAGTACGGCCTAGTCGGCGGCAACATCTTCCACGGCGAGCTGACGCCCGGTCAGATGTTCCATTGCCGGCCGGCCGCCGGCTTCGCCGACCTGCGGACTCCCATCGCCGGGCTGTACCAGGCCGGATCGGCCACCCACGGCGGTGGCGGCGTCACCGGGATCCCCGGCCGCAATGTCGTCAAGCAGGTGCTGGCCGACCGGCGCCGATTCGGCCGGCTGGTCCGAAGGTCGGCATGAGCGACCACCCCACGCAACCGCGCACCGCGTCGCGTGGACCTCGGTTGACCGCGGAGGTTGCTCCGATCCCGCCCGACGCACTGGCTACGGTGACCCGCCGGTTCGGCGAGGGCACCATGCTGCCCGCGGTGGCCTACACCTCGGCGGACGTGCTGGCCTGGGAGCAGCGGCACCTCTTCGCCGCCTCCTGGGTGTGCGTCGGCCGCGCCGATGAGCTGCACGCCGGCACCAACGGCGGCACGGTCCGGCAGCGCAGCCTGGTCGTGGGCGACATCGGAGTGCTATTGACCTGGCCGGCCAACGGCACGGTCCGGGTGCTGGCCAACACCTGCCGGCATCGCGGGCACGAGGTGGTCGCGAGCGGGCACAGCGGTGATCGGCGGGCGCTGGTCTGCCCATACCACGGCTGGTCGTACGACCTGGAGGGGGCGCTGCTGGCCGCCCCCGGATTCACCGAGCTGCCCAGCTTCGAGCCGGCCGAGCATCGGCTGATCGAGCTGCCGGTGGTGAACTGGCACGGTTGGCTGTTCGTGAACGCGACCGCGACCGCGGTGCCGTTCGAGACCCACCTCGGCGACCTGGTCGAGCTGGTGCGCCCGTACGCTCCGGCCGAGCTGCGAGTGCGCGCCGTGCACTCGTACGACGTGGCGGCGAACTGGAAGGTTCTG
>DATAFN010000249.1:0-6840 GCA_036257435.1 Actinomycetes bacterium | reverse complement strand
CCGCGCGACCTGGCTGCTGCCGGGGTCCGCCCGGTGGCCAGCCGGGACGACCTCGAGGCCGGCCGGGCCGCCTGCCGGACCGTCACGGTCGCGGCCGACGTGATGGGGTACGTCGTGGACATCTGCCGGGCGACCCGGCAGTCACCCGCGGTCCAGCTCGGAGTCTCGCCGCGGGGAGCGACCGCGCTGCTGGCCACCGCCCGCACGCCGGTCGCGGCCAGGTCGTGGGGGTCCATCCCGGCGTCGTGCCGGGCCAGCACCTCCCGCTCCTGCTCGGCCGACGGGTACGCGACGACGAGCTTGAACAGGAACCGGTCGAGCTGCGCCTCGGGCAGCGGGTACGTGCCCTCGTACTCGACCGGGTTCTGGGTCGCGATCACCAGGAACGGCTCGGGCAACGGGCGGGGTCGGCCATCCACGGTGACCTGACGTTCCTCCATCGCCTCCAGCAGCGCGGCCTGGGTCTTCGGTGGGGTGCGGTTGATCTCGTCGGCGAGCAGCAGGTTCGTGAACACCGGACCTTCGCGGAAGGAGAACTTCGCGGTCGAGGAGTCGTACACCAGCGAGCCGGTGACGTCGCCTGGCATCAGGTCGGGAGTGAACTGCACGCGCTTGCCGTCCAGCGCGAGCCCGCGGGCGAACGTACGCATGAGCAGGGTCTTGGCTACCCCGGGAACTCCCTCGAGCAGCACGTGGCCGCGGCACAGCGCGGCGATGACCAGACCGGTGACCGCGGCGTCCTGGCCCACCACAGCCTTGCCCACCTCAGCCCGTAGCTTGATGAGCGCCTGCCGGGCGGCTTCGGCCTGCGAGCCGGACGCCGCATCCGGCGGTGCGTGGTCGGGCGGGTCGGTTGCGGTTCCGGTACTGCTCTCGGTCACTGTCGGCGCACCTCTCTGGTGAGCGAATCGAGCTCGTCGGCGAGCTTGACCAGCGCTTCGTCGGACGCTGGTGCCGCACCGTACAGCAGGGACCCGACCTCCGGTGCGGGACGGCCGGTGCGGTGCGCGATCGCACCGGTCACTGCGTGCGGGTCGCTGGTCGCGGTCAACCCGACCATCGGCGCCAGCCGGTCCCGGCTGGCGGCCCGCAGCGCATCCGCAGCCCGGTCGGTCGCTTTGATCTTTCGGTATAGCCGGGCCCGGCCCTCGGTCGCCTCGGCGGCGCGGACCACCACCGGCAGCGGCTCGGTGACCACCGGGCCGAGCCGCCGCGCGCGCCACAGCGCGAACAGCACACCGGCGAGCAAGGCCTGCACCATGGCCCACTTCCAGCCGCTCGGGATCAGCTGCCACAGTGACTTGCGCTCCTGCTGGCCGGTGCTGGTCAGCAGCTCGCCGAGGGTGGGCAGGTACCAGACCAGATGGCTGGAACCGCCGAGCAGGTTCATCGCCAGCGCTGCGTTGCCGTCCTGGCCGAGCCGCTCGTTGGTGAGCGCGGATCCCGAGCCGACCACGGTAACCGTCGGCCCAGCCGAGTTCGCGAGCTGGACCAGCGGCGACGCCGCGCTGCTGCCGTAGCACGCGATGAGCGGGCCGGAGCGATCCGAACCGGTCGAGTGGTAGCCGGTCCCGCCCATCCGTGCCTCGCCGGCGGCGACTGCGGCCGGCAGCGTGCAGTTGGGCTCCCGGTCCTTGAGCGACAGTGGGTCGCCAGTGACGGCCAGGCCGGGCGCGTAGTGCGACAGCGCATCCACGGACGGGTTGATCAGGATCACGTGGGCGGCGGCGGAGAGCTTGCCGATCTGTACCGGGCCGAGGTACTCGCCGTATGCGACGAATACGGTTGCGGTGGCCGGTTCGGCCAGCGCGGCCGCGGCCGCGTCGGCGGTGTCCGCGACGTCAACGGTGACTCCCTGGTTACGGAGCAGCTCGGCCAGGGCCAGGCTGCCGCTCGGCGCCGGGGAGCGCGGGTCGAGCAGGCCGGTGCGCTGGTCGCTGTTGACCAGCGCCAATAGCAGCGCGGTCAGGATCACGAGCAGGACGATGGCGACCGGGGTCCGCCAGCGCGCGGTCATCCGGCACCCACCGTGGTCCGGCTCCGGCGACTGGCTCGGATCGCGTCGTCGAGCGCGCGCAACCGCTGGTCCTGGGCTGCGGTCGCGGGGTGCTCGCCGTAGATCACCTCGTCGAAGATGCGCGCCCCGGCCCGTAGGTCGGCGGCGTGCGCGGGTAGTGGCCGGCCGCCTTCCGCTGCGGCCTCGTCCACGGTTCGTCCCGCCCGGGCATCCAGCCGACCGTCCTCCTCGAGCTGGCGGATCACCGCGCGGAACCGCTCCCGTACCGCAACGGCCCAGTCGCCGCCGGCCGCGGCTGCGTCGGCGGCGGCCCGGTGGTCGGCGGCGGTGCGGGCCACGTCCGCGAAGACCACCGAGTCCGCGGCGGTGGTCCGCGCAAACGGCCCCACCCCGAATCTGATGAGTAGCACGATGACCAGCGCGATGATCGCGAGCAGGACGATCCCGAACGGTCCACCCGGCGCCGAGCCGGCCAGCTCGAACAGCTTGCCCGCATGCTCGAGCAGCCAGCGCATCGCCCGGACCGTGAGCGGAGGCTTCGCCTCCTGGTAGATGGGCTGGGCCAGCTCCCGAAGCGCGGCCCCGCGGGCGTCGTCGCGGCCGATGTCGACCGGTACGTCAGCACCGATCGCGCCGACCAGGCTCAGCATGAGCCGACCGGACTGCGCCATCGAGGATCATCCGCCCGGCGGTGCCGGCGGGGTCGCCGGTCTCGGCGCGATCGCCGCGGTTGGCGCGCCGGGCAACTCCACGCCGGCCGCCCGGGCCAGCTCGATGTCCAGTGCCTCCTTGCGGATCCGCAGGTCCACGTACAGCAGGACGGTGATCGCGGCCGAGAACGGCAGGGTGATCATCGAGCCGAGCACGCCACCGATGGCGCCGATCATCAGCGCGAGCAGCGATGGGTTGCTGGTGGCGTTCGGGTCGGTGAGCACCGTGAAGCCGCCACCGGCCAGCTGGAACGGGGTGCCGATGATCCCGGCCACGAACGTGGTGATGATCAAGGCGAGCAACGTGATGCCGAACACTCGCCACCACTTGCCCCTGACCAGGTGGCGCGAGCGGCCGAGCGAGCGGAGAACGGGCTGCTTCTCGAGCATCAGCGCCGGAGCAGCGACCGCGAACGAGACGTACAAGTAGAGACTTACCACGAAGGCGGCGAGCCCGCCGACTACCGCCAGCGTGATGCCGGCGCCGGTCGAGGCAAAAGCGAGACCGATGCCCGGGGCGACGCCGACCAGCAGGATCAGCCCAAAGATGATCGGCTGTATGGCAGCGAGCCCGATCAGGCGCAACAACCGCGGCCGGGCGGCCGCCCAGACCTCGCCAAGCGTGGACTGGCGCCCGATGACCTGCCGGCTGACCAGCACGGTCAGCATTCCGGTCGCGATCACCCCGGCGAGCCACCCGAGTATCGCTACGAACAGGTTCGCGGACAGGAAGCCGCTCAGCTCGCGCATCACCTCACCGAACGTGGCGTCCGACTCGATCGCCGACTCGTCCGGGAGGAACGGGTAGATCGCCAGCACGTTCAGCACCTGGGTGACCAGTGCGACCGCCGCGCCGATGAGCAGTGTGATCGCCGGGTTGCGGCGGATGCAGGAGATCGCACCGTCGAGCAGCTCGCCGACACCGAGTGGACGGAGCGGGATGATGCCCGGCTTCACCGGCGGCGGGATGGGTTGGCCCCAGGCCCAACCCGGTTGCTGGCCCCAACCCGGTTGCTGGCCCCAACCTTGCTGACCCCAACCTTGCTGGCCACCGGGCGGTCCGCCTTGCTGGCCACCGGGCTGGCTCCACCCGGACCCTCCGGCGCCCAACTGCCCGGTCCCCGGCTGCCCGCCACCCGACTGCCCGGCAGCCCCTGGCTGCGCACCGCTCGGCTGCCCGCCACCCGGCTGGGTCCACCCCGGCTGCCCGCTCGCGGAACCGGTCGGAGCAGTCCAGGCCGGCGGCGGCTGGTTGGTCGACCATCCCGGTGGGACGGGGGGAGTGGCCGGAGCCGGCCGGGCGGTGGGTTCAGGCCGGCCGCTCGACTCCGGCTCGGGCTCTGAACCGGGCCGGCTGCCACCGGTCGTATCGCTCATAGGTCGGTCACCAAACTACGATCGATCTTGTATTGGGAGGTATCGGGGCCATCCTGTCACGCGGTGCCGCGAACGGGGGTGACGTACTCTGGTCTGGCCGGGAGGGCTCGCGAGCCGTACTGGTCGCGGTGTGCCCCAGGACGTTTCTTGGATCATCGAATACGACAGGTGGGGATTTTGGCGGGGTTGATGCGACGATGAGGTCCATGAAGGGACGCGTGCTCGTCGTCGATGACGACACTGCTCTATCCGAGATGCTGGGGATCGTCCTGCGCAACGAGGGCTTCGAGCCTGTGTTCTGCGCAGACGGCGACAAGGCTCTGGCCGCATTCCGGGACAGCAAGCCCGATCTGGTGCTACTCGACCTCATGCTCCCGGGCAAGGACGGCATCGACGTCTGCCGCCAGATCCGCACCGAGTCCGGGGTACCGATCGTCATGCTGACCGCGAAGAGCGACACCGTGGACATCGTGGTCGGCCTGGAATCCGGCGCGGATGACTACATCGTCAAGCCGTTCAAGCCGAAGGAGCTGGTCGCCCGGGTGCGGGCCCGGCTGCGACGCCCGCAGGATCCGGCGCCGGAGACGCTGCAGATCGGTGATCTCACCATCGACGTCGCCGGTCACTCGGTGAAGCGTGGCGGTCAGGCCATCTCGCTGACTCCGCTCGAGTTCGACCTGCTGGTTGCGCTGGCGCGCAAGCCGTGGCAGGTGTTCACCCGGGAGGTGCTGCTCGAACAGGTCTGGGGATACCGGCACGCGGCCGATACCCGGCTGGTCAATGTGCATGTGCAGCGGCTCCGATCCAAGATCGAGAAGGATCCGGAACGGCCGGAGATCGTCGTGACGGTTCGCGGCGTCGGCTACAAAGCAGGGCCGGCCTGACCGCGGGTTTCCGCGCATCAGCCCAGACGGCGAGGCAACATCGCATGACCGCTACCTCCGGGACCCAGTCGCCGACCGCAGTGCCCGCGGAGGCGGCATCCGGGCTGGCCGGCGCGTGGTCGCAAATCCGGGCTCGGGTCGCCGTGCTATTCCGCCGGATCGTGTTCGCCTGGCGCCGGTCGATCCAGACGCGGGTGGTGGGGTCGACGCTGCTGCTCAGTGTGGTCGTACTCGTCCTGCTCGGTCAGCTGCTGGTTGGCCGGATCAGAGATGGTCTGCTCGAGGCCAAGACCGACGTGTCGGTGGCCGAGGCACGCACCGGTCTGCAGGCCGCCTCGCGGCGGCTGGCCGAGAGTGGGTCGGGCAGCCGGCCCGCCGACCCGGCACTGCTCACCGACCTCACCGACGAGGCCGAGCGCCGTGGCAACTCCAACCAGTACGACGTCGTGCTGTTCGAGACCGGGCCTGGTGCGGCCGGCCAACCCGTGCTGACCGCGGTGCGTGCCTCGAGCGGGATCGATCCGACCAGCGTGCCGGCGGACTTGATCGACGAGGTGAGCCAGCGAAACCAGGTGTTCTACCGCTACACGAGGCTGAGCTATGAGACCAGCGGAGTGCCGAACGTGGCCGGCATCGTGGTGGGCTCACAGATCAGCGGCAGCGGTCCGAGCTACCAGCTGTACTACCTGTTCCCGCTCGACCAGGAGCAGCGCACGCTCGGGCTGGTCCGCGGCACCGTCACCACTACCGGGGCGCTGCTGGTGCTGTTGCTGGGTGCGATCGCGTACATGGTGACCAGGCAGGTGGTCACGCCGGTGCGGATGGCGGCGCGGATCGCCGAGCGGATCACGGCCGGGCAGCTGGACGAGCGGATGCGGGTCAGCGGTGAGGACGACCTGGCCAGGCTCGCCACCTCGTTCAACCGGATGGCCACCAACCTGCAGCAGCAGATCCGGCAGTTGGAGGACCTGTCGCGGGTGCAGCGCCGGTTCGTCTCCGATGTCTCGCACGAGCTGCGAACCCCGCTGACCACGGTTCGGATGGCAGCCGACGTGCTCCACGAAGCGCGCCCCACGTTCGACCCGCACGTGGCTCGCTCGGCCGAGCTACTGCAGAACCAGCTCGACCGGTTCGAGGCGTTGCTCACCGATCTGCTCGAGATCAGCCGGTTCGACGCCGGCGCCGCCGTGCTCGAGGCCGAGCCGACCGACTTGCGTGAGATCGCCGCCAAGGTGATCGAGTACGCGGAGCCGCTGGCCGATCGGCGCGGATCAACGCTCCGGCTGGTGGGCCCGCGACAACCGTGCGTCGCAGAGGTGGACCAGCGTCGGATCGAGCGGGTGCTGCGAAACCTGGTCGCAAACGCGATCGAGCACGGCGACGGCGGCGAGATCGTGGTCAAGCTTGCGACCAACCACGAAGCGGTCGCGGTCGCGGTCCGGGACTACGGGGTAGGGCTCAAACCGGGCGAGGCATCACTGGTGTTCAACCGGTTCTGGCGGGCTGATCCGGCTCGCGCCCGGACCAGCGGTGGCACCGGTCTCGGACTGTCGATCGCGCTGGAGGATGCGCACCTGCATGGTGGCTGGCTACAGGCGTGGGGGCAGCCGGGCCGGGGCTCGCAGTTCCGGCTGACCGTGCCGCGGGTGGCCGGCGCCGACATCGAGCGCTCACCCATCCCGCTCGAACCGGAGGATGCCCGCCGGCCACGGCAGGCGCCGGCGTCGCTGGTCCAGCTGCTGTCATCGGGTCCGGGTGGCCGCAATGTGGACTGAGCCGGGAACGCGACGCGGGTGGCATGGCCGACGGGGCTCGGTGTTGTTGCTGGCCTGTGGTGTTCTGCTGCTGCCCG
>DATAFN010000218.1:0-5221 GCA_036257435.1 Actinomycetes bacterium | reverse complement strand
AACGGGATGGTCAGGTCGTCCATTTGCGGCTCGTGATACGCCCAGAGCGCCTGCATGGTCGCGGCCACCCCGAGCGAGCCGAAGCGCGGCACGTCGACCGGCTGGATGATCTGCAGGTGGGCGATGTGCGGCCGGGTGTCGGTGTGGCCGTTGGCGTCCCGGCAGGCGGCGATGGCGTCGAGTGACTCGCGGATCGCGCGGTCGCCGATCGCATGGAAATGCAGCTGGAAACCGGCCGCGTCCAGGGTGGCTGCGTAGCCGCGCAGCGCGCCCGGAGCGACGTAGCTCGAGCCGGTCCCGCCGCCGTGGCCGTCCACATCGAGGTACGGGGTGACCATCCCGGCGGTGAAGTTCTCCGCGATGCCGTCCTGCATGATCTTCACCGAGGTAGCCCGAAACCGGCCGGTGCCGTCCGGTCCGCCGGCTCCCTCCCGGCGCGCCAGCAGGTCGTCGATCTGCTCGCCGCCGCGGTCTCGGTCCCACCACAGCGCCCCGACCACTCGACCGGTCAGCCGGCCGGACTCGGCAGTGGCGAGGTAGACGTCCAGCGGGTCGAGCCAGCCCAGGTAGTCACCGACGATCGCGTCCTGCCAGCCGGTGACGCCCATCGAGTGCAGGTGCGCCTGCCCGGCGAGCAGCGCGGCAACCCGGTCGTCGAACGTCGGTGCCGGCATCCGATCGGCGACCAACCGGGTCGCGCCCTCGTGCAGTGTGCCCTGCGGGCTGCCGTCCGGGTCGCGCTCGATCCGGCCGTCCGCCGGATCGGGAGTGCTCGCGTCGACCCCGCTGCGCTCGAGCGCCCGGCTGTTCACCCAGGCGCCGTGCGCGTCCCGGTTGGGCAGGTACACCGGCCGGTCGGGCACGACCGCATCGAGGAGCGAGCGGTGCGGCACGCCGCCGGCAAACCAGGACAGCTCCCAGCCGCCGCCGGTGATCCACTGCTGGTCCGGATGCTCCCCGGCGTAGCGGGCCACCCGCCCGACCGCTTCGGTCGCTGATTCGGCACCGCGCAGGTCGCATCGGATCAGGCTCATCCCGCCGTGCGTGGGATGCACGTGCGCGTCGACGAATCCGGGCAACACGGCCCGGCCGGCCAACTCGACGATCTCGGTACGTGGCCCGATCAGCTCGGCTATCTCCGCCGAGCCGCCGGCGGCGGCGATCCGGTTGCCACGGACCGCCACCGCCTGCGCGGTTCGTCGGCCACTGACCCGGACCGTGCCGCCGGTGAACACCAGATCCGCGCTGGCCATCCGTTACCTCCTGGCGTCTAGCCGATCCGGCGGACCGGCTGGAATGGCCGGTCCGGCTCGAACAACCGGGCCGGATCGAACAGCGCGATCGAGTGTTCGGTGCGGCCGGCCAGCGCCAGCTGTGCGGCCACCTGGCCGAGCACCGGGGCGAACTTGTAGCCGTGGCCCGAGCATGCCGAGATGAACGTGAGGTTGGGCCGATCCGGCAGCGCGCCCACTACGAAGTGGTCGTCCGGTGAGTTCGTGTACAGGCACACGGTGCCGCGCACCGGCTCGGGCCGGAGACCGGGCAGCACCCGGCGGACCACCGCGGTCAGCGCCGCGATGTCGGCCGAGCGGACGGTGCGGTCCACCGCGTCCGCGGTCGTGATCGTGCCGCCGTGGTGCAGCCCTACCTTCACGGTGTGCCCGTCCAGTGCCGGGCAGCCATAGAGGAACCCGCCGTGAAGCTGCCTGACGAACACCGGGAAGCGGTCCGGCGCGTAGGCTGGCGGATCGTCTGCGGCGAACCACATCGGCACCTGGCGTTCCACCTGGAGGGTCGGGGCCAGCTCCGGCAGCAGCGTGGGCGTCCACGGACCGGCACAGACCACGACCTGGCGGGCGGCGAACGTCTGCCCGCCGACCTGGACCGAGGCCCCGTGTTCGTCGGTCCTCAGGCCGTCCACGACCTGGCCGGTGACCAACCGGGCTCCGGCGGCGACTGCCGCGGCGGCCATAGCGCGGATTCCGGCCTCTGGTCGCAGCACGCCCGCGTCCGGTTCCAGGACGCCGATCTCGCCTGGCTCGAGCGGATGTTGCGGGAACCGAGCGGCGCATTCCGCAGGATCGAGCACGGCATGACTGAGCCGGTGTTCGGCCGCGGCCGCCAGCGCGCCTTTGATCAGCACACCGTCCGGCGCTCCGACCATCAGTGCTCCGGTCCGAGTAAGCACCGAAGCGCCGGTGCCGGCCTCGAGCTCTCGCCACAGCCGCCAGGACGAGCGCACCAGCGGCACGTAGGACGGATGCTCGAAGTACGCGGTCCGGATGATGCGCGACTCGCCATGGCCGGAGCCGCGGTCGTGTCCCGGCTCGAACCGGTCGACGCCGAGCACGTCGACGCCGCGGACGGCGAGCTGCCACAGGGCCGCACTGCCCATCGTGCCGGCGGCTCCGACGACGATGACCTCCGCGGCAGACGTGCGCACCACCGGCTACCGCGGGGTTGACTCGTCCGGCACGAACACCGGGCCGTGCCCGGGCACCACCTGATCGGCGAGCGCGCGAACCCGCTCGCGGCTGACCCGAAGCGCGTCCGGATCGGTAGCGTACGGGTCCTTCTCCGGAACGGTGGCGGTCCACCAGACGTGGGTGAAAACGACCACGCCACCGGCGGTGCCGGCCACCGTGCTGATGTCCTCGGCGGTGTGCCCCGGAGTGCGGATCAGCTTGATCGACGGCGAGATCTCGAAGCCTTCGGCGTCCCGGCTGTCCCAGCTGTCATCCCGGTAGATCGCCCAGTGGTCGTGAATGCGGGCATTCGGGAACAGCGCCGCATTGATCGTGTGATCCGGATGATGATGACTGAACACCACGTCGGTGATCGCGGCCGGGTCGATGCCGAGCTCGGCCAGTGGGTCCAGGATCACCGAGCGGTTGCTGACCATCCCGGGGTCGACCACGACCAGCGTGTCACCGTCCCTGATCAGCCCAACCGTGCTGGCCACCCGGTCACCGAGGTAACCGGCCGACAGCACGGTAACGGTCGCGCGCGACTCGCGTGGCTTATCGCTCATGCCGGTCATCCTGGCACGGATCGCGCGACCGAAATTTCGACCGGTCGTCATCCTTCCGGTCGGCTGGTCCGTCCATCACCATGTGCTGGCACCGGTAGCGCCGGGCTGGTGAACCTAGAGACGTTCCAGGAATACGTCATCTTGCCCGAGTCGGATCAGCAGCTGCCGGTGGTGGCCGGGGACTACCTGGTCGTGGATCAACGACCTCAGTTCAGACCGGTTCCTGATCTGGCAGTTGGTGTATCCGCTGCTCACCGTGGACCGGAACCAGACCGTGGCGTTCGACGCGGACGGCGGGCGGTTTCACGGTCACCGCGCCGAACCGCAGGGCGCAATCGATCTTTGGGTCGTTCGATGCACAGATGACGTATCCGAACCGGCACCTACCGGACCGGGCCCCGCCTACCGGAGCGCCAGATCTGTCATCCGTGCCGGCGGCTCTCGGTGGTACCGCTTCTCGACGTACTCCAGCCAAGCCGGGGGCAGCGGCGCATCCGGATCGATCGGATGACCGGACACCTCGGCGATCAGCGCGGTCCAGGCGCGCGGCACTACGTCGACGATGTCGTAGCCGCCCCCACCGGTGACCACCCAGCGGCCGCCG
The DNA here is from genome assembly GCA_036257435.1 of Actinomycetes bacterium. GTDB lineage: Bacteria > Actinomycetota > Actinomycetes > JAKEEW01 > JAKEEW01 > DATAFN01. Next base: position 1,586 of record DATAFN010000218.1, on the reverse strand, counting down.
ACCGCTGAATGCGCCAGCTCATGCAGGCCCTGGTAGGCCGTGCGCATCGCGTCGACCGAGATCATCAGGTCGGACAGCGGGTCGAGGAAGTGCGCGTCACAGCCGTGCTGCGTGACCAGCACGTCGGGCCGGAACGCGGTCACGGCGGCCGGCACGGTGTCCGTGAACGCGGTCAACCAGACGTCGTCCGAGGTGCCGGCGGTGAGTGGCACGTTGATCGCCGAGCCGGGCGCGTCGGGGCCGCCGGTCTCGTAGTCGAATCCAGTGCCGGGAAACAGTGACAGCCCGCTCTCGTGCATCGAAATGGTCAGCACTCGCGGATCGTTCCAGAATGCCGCCTGCACTCCATCGCCGTGGTGGACGTCGATGTCTACGTAGGCGACTCGCTCCGCGCCGAGCTGAAGCAGCCGGGCAATGGCGATGGCCGGATCGTTGTAGATGCAGAAGCCGCTGGCGTGTCCGGCCATCGCGTGGTGCAGACCTCCGGAGATATTGATCGCGTGCTCGGCGTTGCCGCGCCAGACCGCCTCGGCGGCGTGCACGGTGGCGCCCGCGACCAGCGCGCTGGCCTCGTGCATGCCGGCGAAGCACGGATTGTCCGGGGTGCCCAGCCCGAATGCGGGCTCCGGCCGGCTGGGATCGGCACCGGCCCGGCGAACCGCTGCGATGTAGGCCGGCTCGTGAATCAGCTGCAGGAGCTCGTCGTCGGCCGCGTCCGGCTGAACCACGCTGACGTTGTCATGCTGGAACAGCCCGAACTCGTGAGCCAGCCGCATGGTCAGGTCGAGGCGGAGCGGGTTGATCGGGTGCTCGGGTCCGAAGTTGTAGCGGGTGAACCGGTCATCCCAGACCACGGTCACGGCGTCGCTCATGCCGAGCAGGGTACTGCCGCCGGGACTGGGAGATGTTCTGTCCCTTTTGGGCTCGAGGCGGACAGAATTCGCACCCAGGACCGGGTGGCTGGTCCGCCATTTGCGGATACTTTCCGGCCGAGAGGCGGGTTTCCGGTGCGGATTGTGTCCGCGTCAGGACCAGACGAGCCGGGCTATGCGCTGACCCGGCGCGGCGCGCTCGGCGACTCGGTCATCGCCCGGTCGGTGTAGACCAGCGGTTCCTCCAGCTCGGTCACGATGTGCTTGACCACCTGGACGTTGCCGTTGACGTCCCAGACGCCGATGCCCGGGGTCAGCGACGGGATCAGCTCGACCGTCCACTTCGGCAGGCCGAGCACCCGCCCGGTCGTCCGAGCTTCCTCGGCCTTCTGCATGTAGATGGTCCGGGTGGAGGCCATCCGGAGCAGCGCGCCGGCCTCCTTGGCCGCGGCGCCGTCCATAACGTCGGACAGGTGGTGGACCACCGCGATGAACGACAGGCCGAGCCGGCGGCCGAACTTCAGTAGCCGCTGGAACAGCGCCGCCACCGACGGGCTGCTGATGATGTGCCAGGCCTCTTCGACCACGAAGATGCGCTTCATCCGGTCCGGCCGCAGCCAGGTGTGCTCGAGCCACACGCCGACCACCGCCATCAGCACCGGCATCGCGATCGAGTTCCGGTCGATCCGGGACAGGTCGAAGATGATCAGCGGC
>DATAFN010000334.1:0-9785 GCA_036257435.1 Actinomycetes bacterium | reverse complement strand
ATCGCGATCTGCGCGCCGATCGCGCCGTACGCAGCCGCCCGGGCCAGCGTGCGGAGCATGGTGGCCAGGCACGGTGATTTCATTCTGGTCCACGTGGACACGCCGCTGGCGGTGTGCGAGAGCCGGGACCGCAAAGGCCTGTATGCCAGGGCCAGGCAGGGACTGATCGCCGAGTTCACCGGGATCTCCGATCCGTACGAGCCACCCGACGATGCCGACCTGCGGCTTGATACGTCGGACCGGTCGGTCGAAGAGTCCGTCGAGCTGGTGTACGGGCTGGTGCGGGACCGGCTAGCCGCACCCGGCTAGCCGGTTCGGCCCACCGACGCTCCCGTGCTACCGGTAGGCTGGCGGAGCTAATTCCCACTTACTAGAGCGTGAAGGCGGGAAATGGACTGGCCGCTCAGCCTGGCCGGCTTGCTGGTTGGTCTCGTAGTGGGGATGACCGGCATGGGCGGGGGTGCGCTGATGACTCCGCTCCTCGTCCTGTTCTTCCATGTCCCACCGCTGACCGCCGTCTCGAACGATCTCGTGGTGAGCGCGCTGATGAAGCCGGTCGGCGGCCTGGTACACCTGCGCCGCGGAACGGTCCACCTCGGACTGGTCAAGTACCTGTCGCTCGGCTCGGTGCCGATGGCGTTTCTCGGCGTGCTGCTGTTGCAGGGGGTTGGCTCCGACTCATCGGTGCAGACGGTGGTGCGGCTGGCGCTCGGGATCGCGCTGGTGCTGGCCGCGGCCGGGATGGTAGCGCGCGCCTACGTCGGGCTGGTGCAGCGGACCGATCCCAGCCGGGCCGCCCGGCCGGAGCCCGCCGATGTTGGGGTCAGGCGGTTACCCACCCTGCTGATCGGCGCGCTCGCCGGCCTGATCGTCGGCATCACCTCGGTCGGGTCCGGCTCGCTGGTCGTGGTCGCGCTGCTGTTCCTCTACCCGCTGCTGCGCACCAACCGGCTGGTCGGCACCGACATCGTCCAGGCGGTACCGCTGGTTGCCGCGGCCGCACTGGGCCATCTGCTGTTCGGTGACTTCCACTTAAACATCACCGCGCCGCTGGTGCTCGGTGCGCTGCCCGGGGTGTATGTCGGCGCGCATCTGTCGGCCACGGTGCCCGACGGAGTGGTCAGGCGCGCGCTCGTTCTGGTGCTGACCGCCTCGGGGCTCAAGCTGCTCGGTTTGCCGACCGCCGCGCTCGGCTGGACCCTGCTCGGCCTCGCTGCCGTCGGCACCGTTGGCTGGACACTGGTGCGCCGCCGGCGCGGACTGCGAGCGCTGTCCCGGACCGAGCTCGCCGAGTCCGAAGCGGATATCTCGCCGTAGCCCCCGGCCGGCCCGATCCGGCTTAGAGGATCATGCCGGCACCGACCGTGCGATGGGTCGCCTCGTCGATCAAGATGAACCCACCGGTCGCCCGGTTGCGCGCGTACGTGTCGGTGAACAGCGGCTTGGTGGTCCGTAGCCGGATCCGGCCGATCTCGTTGAGTTCGAGTGAGCTGGCGCCCTCGTCCCGGTGCAGCGTCGTCACGTCCAGGCGGTAGTGCAACTCCCGCACCAGCGCCCTGGCCACCCGGGTGGTGTGCTTGATGGCCAGTTTCGCGCCAGGCCGCAGCACCGCCCGCTCGTCCATCCAGGCCACCATCGCCTCGATGTCCTGGCCGGCCGTTGGCTGGTTGTGCGGCCGGCAGATCATGTCGCCGCGGGAGACGTCGAGCTCTCCGGCCAGCCGGATCGTCACCGACATCGGCGGGAAGGCCTCGTCCACCGAGCCGTCCGCGGTGTCGATCGCCGTAATCCGGGTGGTGAACCCGGACGGCAGCACCATCACCTCGTCGCCGACCTTCAACACGCCGCCGGCCACCTTGCCGGCGTATCCGCGGTAGTCCGGGTAAGCCGCCGACTGCGGCCGGATCACGTACTGGACCGGGAAGCGCACGTCGACCAGGTTGCGGTCGGCGGCCACCCACACGTGCTCGAGGTGTGACAGCAGCGTCGGTCCCTCGTACCACGGCATGTTCTCGGACGCGGTCACCACGTTGTCGCCGTGCAGCGCCGAGATCGGGATCACGGTCAGGTCCGGCACGCTCAGCCGGGCGGCGAAGCCTTCGAACTCGCCGGCGATCTCCTCGAACGTGTCCTGCGCGTAGTCGACCAGGTCCATCTTGTTCACGCACAGCACGATGTGCGGGACCCGCAGCAGGGACACTAGGAATGCGTGCCGGCGGCTCTGCTCGACCAGGCCCTTCCGCGCGTCGGCCAGCACGACCGCAAGATCCGCGGTGGAGGCGCCGGTGACCATGTTCCGGGTGTACTGAATGTGTCCCGGGGTGTCGGCGATGATGAACTTCCGCCGCGGGGTCGCGAAGTACCGGTACGCCACGTCGATCGTGATGCCCTGCTCACGCTCGGCGCGCAGGCCATCGGTGAGCAGTGCGAGATTCGTGTACTCGTCGCCGCGGTCCCGGCTGGTCCGCTCGACCGACTCGAGCTGGTCTTCGAAGATCGCTTTGGAGTCATAGAGCAGCCGACCGATAAGCGTGCTCTTGCCGTCGTCCACCGAGCCCGCGGTGGCGAATCGCAGGATGTCGCCGGGCCGACGACGCGACGGGGAGGCTTCCGCTGGCCCGCTCATCAGAAGTAGCCCTCCCGCTTGCGATCCTCCATCGCCGCTTCGGCGGTCCGGTCATCGGCGCGGGTGGCGCCCCGCTCGGTGATCCGGGTCACGGCGGTCTCCGCGATCACCTCGGCCGGGTTCCGGGCCGAGGAAACCACCGCTCCGGTGCAGGACATGTCGCCCACCGTCCGGAACCGCACCAGTTCCTCGACGACCTCCTCGGCCTCCGCCGGCGTGACGTAGGCGCCGACCGCGAGGAGCATGCCGTCCCTGGCCACCACCTCGCGGCGATGGGCGAAGTAGATCGACGGCAGCGCGACCGACTCCCGCTCGACGTACTGCCAGATGTCCAGCTCGGTCCAGTTGGACAGCGGGAACACCCGGATATGCTCACCGTTGCCGATCTTGGTGTTGTACAGGTCCCAGAGCTCGGGACGCTGGTTCTTCGGGTCCCACTGGCCGAACTCGTCGCGGAACGAGAACACGCGCTCCTTCGCTCTGGCCTTCTCCTCGTCCCGGCGGGCGCCGCCGAACAGCGCGTCGAACCCGTGTCGCTCGATCGTCTCCAACAGCACCGGAGTCTGCAGCCGGTTCCGGCCCGCCGTCGACGACCGCTTCTCGACCAGCTGGCCGGAATCGATCGCCTCCTGGACCGAGCCGACGATCAAGCGGACGCCGAGCTCGGCCACCCGCCGATCGCGGAACTCGATCGCCTCGGGGAAGTTGTGCCCGGTGTCGATGTGCACCACCGGAAACGGCAACGCCGCAGGCCAGAACGCCTTCGCCGCGATGTGCAGCATTACCGCGGAGTCCTTGCCGCCGGAGAACAGCAGCGCCGGGCGCTCGAACTCGGCAGCTACCTCCCTGAATACATGAATCGATTCGGCCTCGAGCGCGTCGAGCTGGGTGAGCCGATAGTCAGTACGCACCATTGCCTTTCGCTACCACGAAAACCGTCTTCCACAAGATCATTGCATCCAGTGCAAGAGACCAGTTTTCCACGTAGCGCAAATCGAGACGTACCGAGTCCTCCCACGACAGGTCGCTGCGCCCGCTGACCTGCCACAGTCCGGTCAGTCCCGGCTTGACCGCGAGCCGGCGGTGCGCCTCGATTCCGTACTGCTCGACCTCGGCCGGCAACGGCGGGCGGGGGCCAACCAGCGACATGTTGCCGAACAGCACGTTCAGCAGCTGGGGCAGTTCGTCCAGCGAGTACTTCCGCAATACCGCGCCGATCTTGGTGATCCGCGGGTCGTCGTCAATCTTGAACAGCGGGCCGTCGGCGTGCTTGTTCAAGTGGTCGAGCTCGGGCTTTAGTGCCTCCGCGTTCGCCACCATGGTGCGGAACTTATAGATCAAGAACTCCTCGCCGTGCCGGCCGTACCTGGTCTGCCGGAACAGCACGGGGCCCGGGTCGGACAGCTTGACCAGCAACGCGACGACCGCCAGCAGCGGAGCAAGCGTGAGCAGCATCAGCGCCGCCCCGACTCGGTCGAAAGCGGCCTTGGCAAGCCGCCGCCCACCGGTGAGGCGTGGGTGCTCGACGTGCATCAGCGGCAGCCCGGCCGCCAGCCGGATCGAGATTCGCGGACCGGCCACCTCGACCAGCGTCGGCGCCACCAGGATGTCGGTGCCGCGCTGCTCGAGCTCCCAGCACAGCCGGCGCAACCGCGGCCCGTCCATCTCCGGGCAGGTCAGCACCGCGACCGTGTCGGCCCGGTAGCGGCGCACCGCCGCCGCGACGCTGTCGAACGTGCCGCCGACCGGCACGCCGACCGCCTCGATCTCGGACCAGGCCGAGCCACCCGGCAGGCACACCGCCACCACTTCATAGCCGTGGTACGGCTCGCGCCGAAGCTGCTGGACCAGATCGGCGGCCGCAGTGGCTTGGCCGATGACCACGACTCGTTGCTGGCACCGCCCGTGCGCCCGTAGCCGGTGCAGCTGCTTGCGCACCGCGTACCGCCCGACCAGGGTCAAGCCGGCGGTCAGCGGCAGCGCCACCATGATGTAGCCGCGGGCGAGCTCGAGCTTGGTCGCCCAGGAGAACGTGCCGACGATCGCCACCAGCCACACCGCACCGGTCATCACCCGGCGGAACTCCTCGGAGCCGGTGCCCAAGTAGCGGAATTCGTAGGCTCGGTTGGCGCCGACCGTGGCTACCCACACCGTGGGCAGAATCATGGTGAGGAACCCGTACAGCGGTTGTTGTTCGCCGGAGAACCGGATCCCGTACGCGACCAGCCCGGATATCCAGGCCGAACACGCGTCGACGACGACTAACGCTGCGATATAGCGGCGATCCCAACTACGTACCAATGGTCGTGCCGGCGCACCCAGTGCCCATCCCGCAGCGCGAGCGCGCGCAACATCAATACTCATGCCACCCCCGACCCACGGATCACGGCGTGACAGCTCCGCCGGGCAGCGGAACAGTCAACACCGAATCTCCCCTCGTGGTCCCAAACCCCGAACCGGCCGCCGCATGCCGGTCCCTATCGAACTCGAATACTAGGGCCCATTCGTGCCAGCGCGTAAGGGCCTATTAGATGACAGACAGGTATACGCCTTTTGTCCTAGTCCGATTGGCGGGTCCACGTCACTTCGGTCGCCGCAGCACCGAGAAAATCCGCGAGCAGATCGGCCTCGGCCACCGCCGACCGGCGGACCCAGGCCGGCTGCCGGCCGAACGGTTCGACGGTCACGATCAAGGTCCCCGCCTTCACCTCGTGCTGCCAGATCCCGGCCAGCCGACCGTCCACCACGAGCACCGGGGACACCCAGCCTTGCGGGCGGTGCACCCGCGCGCGCAGCTGCGGATCCGGTAGCAACTGCTCCGAGTGCCCGGTGATACCGATCACGTACGGGTCGAACGCGGGCAGCAGCCGGACCACCCTGGCCGGTTTCGCGGACTCCATACCGGCCCGGTCCTCGGCCAGCAACCAGCGCGGTTCCCCGGCCACGCTGACCTGGACCACCTCGTCGGTCAGCTCGCGGATTCGCTTGCCGGCTTTGGCGGCGGAGATCGCCCACCAGCGGGCGAAGTCCTCCCGGCTGGCCGGACCGCAGGCGCGCAGGTAACGGCGCAGCACCTCGCGGACGGCTTGGTCGCCATCGGCGGTCGACGCGGACTCGGCCGGCGCATCGACCGGCCGGCGGCTCAGCGCCGGCAGCCACCGGTCCGGACGCGCGAACCGCACCCGCTGGCCGTCGCTCGGCGCGAAGCACAGCGCGCCGCGAAATGAAGCCGGTTTCAGCAGCGGCCCCCAACTCCCGGTCAGCTGTTCGGCACGCTCCGGGATACCAAGGTGGTCGGCCACCCGTTGCGCCATCTCCTCCCGGGTCAGCGGCCCGTCGGCCAGGACCACCCGGATCGCCGCCACGATCTCGTTGATCTCCTCCGCACCAACCCCGAAATACCGCTTGAACGCGGCCGAGTTGAAATGCTCGTACGTGTTCAGGGCGGCCTGCCAGTCCGGATACCGGGCACTGCTCAGCAGGTGCAGCGTGCCGCGCATCGCCCACAGCTTGACCAGCCGGCGCTCCTCCCACAGCGCAGTCTGGAGATCGGCACGGCTGACGCCGCTGACCCGCGCCCACACCGACAGCTCGGCCGAGGACATGATCTGGGCGTGCAGGCCGCAGATGTCCTCGACGGTCTCGATCAACGCCTCCGGTCCAACCCGGGCGGCCAGGTGACCCCGGCTCATCCGCCACGCCGCGACTTGTGCCCAACTCAGCTCCGCCATCGGTCCACCACCCTACGAGTGGCGCGTGATCGCCACGGGTAGGCTCGTCTACCCCGCTGGCGGTACGGCCCGACGCCCGGATACACCACAAGGCCCATCGATAGAGCCGTCAGGGGTACGACGCCAAGGACCACCTCCACGGACGAGCCTGGACTCAGGTTCGGACAACCGGAGGTAGAGATGGTGATGGCAACGGTCCAGCAGCTCGCGGCCAGCAATGCCGAACACTGGGGCCCGGGCGGCTGGTGGTGGATCTTCCCGCTGTTCTGGCTGACGTTCTGGGTATTTCTGATCGTGTTCGTGGCCAGGCGCTGGCGAGCCGGCGGTCGACCGTGGGGTCGCTCCGGCGAGGATGTGCTAGCCGAGCGGTACGCCCGCGGTGAGATCACCGTGGAGGAGTTCCGCGAGCGACGCAGCGTCCTGCGGGAATCGAGGTAACCGGACGGCGGGAGACTCCACCACCGGCAGGACGGGCGGGGCTTGGCAGGTGCCGCAGACGCGGTGCCGGCCAAGCCCCGCCGTTTCAGCTGTAGTCGTAGAAACCGCGCCCGCTCTTCCGACCCAGCGCACCGGCCGCGACCATGCGGGACAGCAGCTCGGGCGGGAAGAACTTCTCGTCCGCGGTCTCGGAGTAGATGTTCAGGGTCGCGTGCCGCAGGATGTCGACTCCGGTGAGGTCGATGGTGGCCAGCGGGCCCATCGGGTGCCCGAAACCGAGCTTGCAGGCCGTGTCGATGTCCTCGGCCGAGGCGATGCCGGCCTCGTAGAGCCGGACCGCCTCCATCGCCAGTGCGCAGATCAGCCGGGTGGTGACGAACCCCGCCACGTCCCGGTTCACCACTACGCAGGTCTTGCCGACCGACTCGGCGAACTCCCTGGCCGCGGCGAGGGTGGCTGCCGAGGTCGCGTATCCGCGGACCAGCTCGCATAGCCGCATCAGCGGCACCGGTGAGAAGAAGTGGGTGCCGACCACCCGTTCCGGCCGTCCGGTCACCGCAGCGATCCGAGTGATCGGAATGGCCGAGGTGTTGGACGCGAGAACCGTGTCCTCGGCGCAGATTCGGTCCAGAACGCCGAACACCTCGTGCTTGACCTCGAGCTGCTCGAACACAGCCTCGACCACGAGCGTGGCGTCGGTGGCCGCGTCCAGATCGGTGGTCGTGGTGATCCGGCCCAGCGCCGCCTCAGCATCCGCCGCGCTGAGCGTGCCCTTCTCGACGAACTTCGCGTACGACTTCTCGATCGCCGCCAGGGCGCCCTGGAGGGCGCTGTCGCCGACGTCACGCAACACGACCTGGTATCCCGCTTGTGCGGCGACCTGAGCGATGCCGGAGCCCATCAGCCCGGCGCCGATGACTGCGATCTTCTTCGACACGGCAGCTCTCTCCTGCTAACGACCGGCCAGCCCCATGGGTCGCTCGCGAGCTTAGAGGATGCCGCCCCGTAGGCTTCGAGGCATGGTCAACCTCACCCGCATCTACACCAAGACCGGCGACGATGGCAGTACTGCGCTCGGCGACATGAGCCGGACCACCAAGAACGACCCGCGCCTGGTCGCGTATGCGGACGTGGATGAGGCGAATTCGGCAATCGGAGTGGCGATCGCTCTCGGCGAACTAGCAGCGCCGATCAAGGAGCTGCTCACCACGATCCAGAACGACCTGTTCGATGTCGGCGCAGACCTGTGCACGCCGGTGGTGGCGGAGCCGAAGTATCCGCAGCTGCGGATCACCGAGGCATACGTCGCGATGCTCGAGGATGCCTGCGACCGCTACAACGAGGATCTGCCCAAGCTGCGCAGCTTCATTTTGCCCGGGGGCACGTCGGGCGGTGCGCTGCTGCATGTCGCCAGGACGGTGGCCAGGCGGGCCGAGCGGTCTACCTGGGCGGCGCTGGGCGAGTACGGGCCGAGCATGAACTCATTCACCGCGAAGTATCTCAACCGGCTGTCCGATCTGCTGTTCATCCTTGCCCGTACCGCCAACGCCGAGCATGGCGACGTGTTGTGGCAGCCCGGTACCCGTCAGTCCTAGCCGCCCCGCCTCAGGCGACCAGGTGGTGACCGGGCGGAGCCGACTCGAGCCAGGCCAGGAACCCGGTCACCGCGGACGGACTCATCCCGAACTCGATCCGCTGACCGGCCACCCCGCACTCGACCACGACTACGCCGGGCAGCAGCGCCATCGCCTCCGGTCCAACCGGCTTGCGCTGACCTCGGACGGTCAGCTCGCGGCGCGAGTACACATATCGCGGCCGGGGCGAGAAACTGAACACCCGGTACCAGGCCAGACCGTCACCGGAGTAGCGGCCCAGGCCGAACAGCCAACCGCGGCCGTACCTGCCGCCAGCGGTCAGGCGCAGGCTGCAGTCGAAGGTGCCGACCCGGCGGCGCAATAGGCTCCGTCGGGTGGCAAGGATGACGAGCACGAGCAGACCGGCCGCGACGATCCCCAGCAGCAAGCCGATAACCGTCTCCAACCGCTCGACCTCTCCCCTCCACTCGCTACCTCACCCCACCCGGTCCGGACGAGGCAAAAAGGTGACGGCCGGGTCAGCGTGCGTGCATCCGCCCCTCGGCCGCCTGCAATCGTGCCTCGGCCCGCTTCTGCGCGGCGAGGTCGGCGTCGCCGGACCCACGTAGCCTAGCCAGCTCCGCCTCCGCCGCGGCCACATCGATCTCCTCGGCCAGCTCTGCTCCCTCGGCCAGGATGGAGATCTGGTCGTTGGCGACCGAGAGGAAACCGCCGTCGACCGCCGCCAACAGCACGCCACCCTCGGTCTTGTCGACCCGGACCGACCCGGTCTGCAGCACGCCGAGGACCGGCGTATGACCGGGCAGGATTCCGATCTCACCGTCCAGTGTCCGGGCCACCACCATGCTCGCGGTGCCGGACCAAACCTTGCGGTCCGGCGCCACCAGCTCGATCTGAAGCTCAGCCATCGCGATCGGTCCTTATGCCTTGGCCAGCTCGGCCGCTTTGCGCTCGACGTCCTCGATGCCACCGCACATGAAGAACGCCTGCTCGGGCAGGTGGTCGTACTCGCCCTCGGTCAGCGCCTTGAACGAGTCGATGGTGTCCTTGATCGGCACGAACGAACCGGGAATGTTGGTGAACTTCTCCGCCACGAACGTGTTCTGGGAGAGGAACCGCTGAATCCGGCGAGCCCGGTTGACCAGCACCTTGTCGTCCTCGGACAGCTCGTCGATGCCGAGGATCGCGATGATGTCCTGCAGGTCCTTGTACCGCTGCAGGATCTCCTTGACCCGGCTCGCGACGGCGTAGTGCTCCTCACCGATGTACCGCGGGTCGAGGATGCGCGAGGACGAGTCCAGCGGATCCACCGCCGGGTAGATGCCCAGCTCGGAGATCGGCCGGGACAGCACCGTGGTCGCGTCGAGGTGGGCGAACGTGGTGTGCGGTGCCGGG
>DATAFN010000207.1:0-11268 GCA_036257435.1 Actinomycetes bacterium | reverse complement strand
CAGTGCTACGTCGTCCCGGTGTGCGGCGCCGTAGACCTTCCCGGACAGCTGTGTCGCCCGGTCGAGGATGGCGCGCGACGTGTCGATCTCGTACAGGTTGTCCACGCCCTGCAGCACGGTCGCCAGCCGCTCGACGCCAAGCCCGGTGTCGATGTTCTTTGCCGGCAGCTCACCGAGCAGGTCGAAGTCCTCCTTGCTGCGGACCGCGCCCAGATCATCCTGCATGAAGACGAGGTTCCAGAACTCCATGTACCGGTCCTCGTCCACCGCCGGCCCGCCCTCCCGGCCGTACCGGGGACCGCGGTCGTAGAAGATCTCCGAGCACGGCCCACCCGGACCCGGCACGCCCATGTGCCAGTAGTTGTCCTTGAGCCCACGGCGCTGGATCCGCTCGACCGGCACGCCGACCTTCTTCGACCACAGCTCGACCGCTTCATCGTCGTCGAGGTAGACCGTCACCCACAGCCGGCTGTCCGGCAGCCCGAACCCGCCGGCCGAGGTTGAGCTGGTCAGCAGCTCCCAGGCCAGCGGAATCGCGGTCTCCTTGAAGTAGTCGCCGAACGAGAAGTTGCCGGCCATCTGGAAGAACGTGTTGTGCCGGGCGGTCTTGCCGACCTCCTCGATGTCCGGGGTCCGCACGCACTTCTGCACGCTGACCACGCGCGGCGCCGGCGGCCTGGCGTCGCCCAGGAAGTACGGCTTGAACGGCGCCATCCCGGCATTGATGAGCAGCAGCGTCGGATCGTCGGCGATCAGCGACGCGGACGGCACGTACAGGTGCCCGCGCTCGGAGAAAAAGCGCACGAATCGCGTGCGGATCTCGGCCGAGCTCATCGGCTCGGGTGTACTCACGGCTGCTCCCTCTGCGGCCGATCCGGCTTGTCGAGCGCCGGCCCGGCCTGGTCCGCCCACGCGCGGCGCTGCGCTTCGAGCTCGACCTGGTCATGCTCGAGCTGGGACCGCATCTCGTGCTCCTTGGCGGCCGCGGCGTCAAGCACGTCCTCGACGAACTCGCGCGCCAGTGCGCGGATGCCTGACACGCTCCTGGTGAGGTTTTCGCTCATGCCGGTCGGGGTGAACGCCCTGGCCTTGCGCGAGAGGGTACGAGCGACCAAGATCCCAGCCGCCGCACCGGCCGCGACCCAGAACAGTCTACGCATCATGTGCCTGCCTCCACCGTAACCGCCGAGCCAGGCGGTCGGTCCTTACCTAAGAGTCAGCCTGCCGTGCCCATACCGGGCGCGATCCGCCGCTGCTGCCGGTGGCGATGCGCCAACGGCGACTAGCGGTCGGACCGCCGGGAAGCTCGCCCGCCCTTCATAGTCTCCCGCACCTGCTTCTCCGCCGCCGCCCGACGGCGCAGCTTAGCCGCGGTGCGCAGCCCGTAGGCGAACGAGGCCAGCTTGACCAGCGGCGTGCCGATCGTATGGGAGACGGTGGAGGTCAACGCGCTGACGTTGGTGGTGACGTTGGCCAGGTTGTTGGTGATCGTGTCGACCTTGCCCAGCTGTGCATTGGCGTGCACGACGGTCTGGGTTACCTCGGTCAACAGCGGAACGGTCTGCTCGGTCACCGAGGCCACCAGCGTCTCGGTCTCCTCCAGGACCCTGGACAGGCGGACCAGCGTGTAGGCAAGAAAGCAGACCAAGATCGCCCAGAACACGGCGATGATGATGCCGGCGATCTCTCCGCCACTCACGGTGCCTCCCTGCCACGGAAGATCCGACCTTACCCCCGTTCCCGATCATTAGTCGCACCGCTTACAAACGATCACCTGGTTCGGACGATTATGTCGCGCCGGAACGTGAGCCGTGATCAGGAAGGGGGCGGTGAGTCCGGCTGGGACAGCTCCGACTTGGCCGGCGGCGGTGGCTCCGACCGGGCGGGCGGAGCTGGCTCCCAGTCGGCGCGCAGGCGTGGCTCCGACCCCGGGCTGTCGCCCCGGAGTACGGCACGGATGCGGTCGAGCAGGTCGGCGTAGCGAGCCTCGGCGCCGAACCGAGTGGGCTGGTAGTACTCCTTGTCTGCGATCTCCTTCGGCGCGTAGCGCGCCGGCGTGATCGCGCCCGGCTGGTCGTGCGGGTACAGGTAGCCCTTGCCATGGCCGAGCCGGCCGGCCGCCGGATAGGAGGCGTCGCGCAGCTCCATCGGCACCGGGCCGGCCAGCCCGGCCCGCACGTCGGCCTGGGCCGCGCCGATCGCCTTGATCACGGCGTTTGACTTCGGCGCCAGCGACAGCGCGATCACCGCGTGCGCCAGCGTGATAGCGGCTTCCGGGAGGCCGATGAACGCGACCGCATGGAACGCGGCGATCGCGGTCTGCAGTGCGCTCGGATCGGCCAGGCCGATGTCCTCGCTGGCCAGGATTACCAGCCGGCGGGCGATGTAGCGCGGATCCTCGCCCGCCTCGACCATCCGAGCCAGGTAGTGCAGCGCCGCGTCCACGTCGCTGCCACGCACCGACTTGATCAGCGCGCTGGTGACGTCGTAATGCTGGTCGCCCTCGCGGTCGTAGCGGAGCGCGGCGTGGTCCAGGGCCTGCTCGACGGTGGCCAGCTCGACCTGGTCGCGGCCGAGCGAGGCGGCCGCTCCGGCCGCGGCCTCGAGCACGGTCAGCGCGCGCCTGGCATCGCCGGCGCCGAGTCGGATGATGTGCTCCAGCGCCTCCTCTGCGACCCGCACCCGGCCGCCTAGGCCGCGCTCGTCCTGGATCGCGCGGTCCAGCACGGTGCGGATGGCGGTGTCGTCCAGCACCTCCAGGCTGAGCATCAGGCTGCGGGACAGCAGTGGGCTGATGATCGTGAAGTAGGGGTTCTCGGTAGTCGCCGCGATCAACGTGATGACCCGGTTCTCCACTCCCGGCAGCAGCGAGTCCTGCTGGGCCTTGGAGAACCGGTGCACCTCGTCCAGGAACAGCACCGTCTCCCGGCCGGTCATGGCCAGCTCGCGCCGGGACCGGTCCATCGTCTCGCGCACGTCCTTGACTCCGGCGTTGACCGCCGACAACTCGACGAACTCGCGATCGGTGGCCCGGCTGACCAGGTAGGCCAGCGTGGTCTTACCGGATCCCGGCGGCCCCCACAGGATCACCGAACTGGGCGGCAGCGGACCGTCCCGGCCCTCGACCAGGCGCCGCAACGGCGAGCCGGCAACCAGCAGCCGATCCTGGCCGACCACCTCGTCCAGCGTGCGCGGGCGCATCCGCACCGCAAGCGGCGCCACTCCCAGGGCGGCCGCCCGCTCGGCGTCGTCGAACAGGCTCTCATGCTGCCTGCGGGCGGACGGTTTCCCGTCGGTCATGAAGCTGAGCCTAGGTGGAGGCACCGACACCGGGTCCGACCGGGCCGCTACAGCGCCCGGAACGCGGCCGGATACTCGGCCATCCCGCGGGCTGCTCGGACCGGCGGAACGCGGCCGGCGCGGGGTCAGTCCGGCAGCGCGTCGATACCCGCCTCGCGGCGCTGCGCCGCGGTGATCGGAGTCGGTGCGCCGGTCAACGGGTCGCTGCCGGACGCGGTCTTCGGGAAAGCGATCACGTCGCGGATCGATTCGGCGCCGGCGAGCAGCGCGCACATCCGGTCCAACCCGAATGCGATCCCGCCATGCGGCGGCGGGCCGAACTCGAACGCGTCGAGCAGGAAGCCGAACTTGTCCGCGGCTGCTTCCGCGGACAGCCCGATCACCTCGAACACCCGGCGCTGCATCGCGGCCCGGTGGATACGGATCGACCCGCCGCCGATCTCGGAGCCGTTGAGCACGATGTCGTACGCGGACGCCAGCGCCTCGCCGGGCTTGTCCTGGAACGTGGCGGCCCAGTGCGCGGTCGGCGCGGTGAACGGGTGGTGCATCGCGGTCCAGCCGCCGGTCCGGTCCGGCTCGAACATCGGCGGGTCGACCACCCAGGCGAACTCCCACCGGCTCTCGTCGATCAGCCCGCACCGCTTGCCGATCTCCAGCCGGGCGGCGCCGAGCAGGGCCAGCGCTTCGGCACGCGATCCGGCCGCGAAGAACACCGCGTCTCCAGGGCCCGCCCCGGTGGCGGCCGCGAGTCCCGCCGCCTCGGTATCGGAGAGGTTCTTGGCCACCGGCCCGGCGAGCGTGCCGTCCGCGCCGATCAGCACATACGCCAGACCCTTCGCACCGCGGGAGCGAGCCCACTCCTGC
The DNA here is from genome assembly GCA_036257435.1 of Actinomycetes bacterium. Taxonomy (GTDB): domain Bacteria; phylum Actinomycetota; class Actinomycetes; order JAKEEW01; family JAKEEW01; genus DATAFN01. The sequence goes on along the minus strand of DATAFN010000207.1, from coordinate 7,104 downwards.
CAGCCGTCGAGCTGCTTGCGGGTCTGGTCCGCGCCACCCGGCATCACCACCGCGCCCACGTGCTCGGCCTGGAACACCCGGAACGTGGTGTGGGCGAAGTAGCCGGTCAGGTCGACCAGCTCGGAGCCGAACCGCAGGTCGGGCTTGTCGGTGCCGTAGCGAGCCATTGCCTCGGCGTAGGTCAGCCGCGGGACCGGCAGAGCTACCTGATAATCCGCTACCTCGGCCCACACGGCAGCGAGGACCTGCTCAGCCACCCCGATCACGTCCTCCTGCTCGCAAAAGGACATCTCGATATCGAGCTGGGTGAACTCGGGCTGCCGGTCGGCCCGGAAGTCCTCGTCCCGGAAACACCGGGCGATCTGGTAGTACCGCTCCAACCCGGCGACCATGAGCAGCTGCTTGAACAGCTGCGGTGACTGTGGCAGCGCGTACCAGTGTCCCGGCTGCAGCCGAACCGGCACCAGGAAGTCGCGCGCGCCCTCCGGCGTGGACCGGGTCAGGTACGGGGTCTCCACGTCGAGGAACCCAGCGCGCTCCATCACGTCCCTGATCACGTGGGTGACCTGGGACCGCAGCCGCATGTTGCGGGCCATCTCGACCCGGCGCAGGTCGAGGTAGCGGTGCCGGAGCCGGACCTCCTCGCTGACCGCGCCCGGGCTGTACTCCTCGACCGGGAACGGCAACGGCGCGGCCGCGGAGAGCACCTCCACCGAGCCGGCTTCCACCTCGACGTCGCCGGTGGCCATGGCCGGGTTCTCGTTGCCGGCCGGCCGGCGGGCGACCTCGCCGGTGACCTGCACGCAGAACTCGGCGCGCAGCCCATGCGCTACCCGCTCGTCCCGGATCACGACCTGGACCAGACCGGAAGCGTCGCGTAGGTCGACGAACGCGACCCCGCCGTGGTCGCGCCGGCGCGCCACCCAGCCGGCCAGCGTCACAGTCCGGCCGGCATCGGCAGAGCGCAGCGAGCCGGCGTGCTGGGTACGGATCACTGCAGCTTCTCCTTCACGGCGGCCACTAGCCGGTCGAGCTCGACCGGCTCCTGGTCGCCCGTGGTCAGGTCCTTCAGCTGCGCGACACCGGTGGCCAGGTCGCGCTCACCGATGATCAGTGCGTACCGCGCTCCGGATCGATCGGCGGCCTTCATCGCGCCCTTGAGTCCGCGCTGACCGTACGCCAGGTCCGCGCTGACCCCGGCCCGGCGGAGCTCGGTGATAAGCAGGAATGCGGTACGCCTGGCGTCCTCTCCGAGCGGGACGGCGAACACGGCGACCCGGGCCCGCGCGGGTGGCGCAAGGTTCTCGGCTCGCATCGCCAGCACGGTGCGATCGACGCCGAGCGCCCAGCCGACACCGGGCAGCGACGGGCCGCCGATCAGCTCGGACAGGCCGTCGTAGCGGCCACCACCACCGATCGCGCTTTGTGCCCCGAGGCCGGCGTGCACGAACTCGAACAGCGTGCGGGTGTAGTAGTCCAGGCCCCGGACCAGCCGCGGCTCGTCGATGAACTCGACGGCGGCGTCAGTGAGCAGGCGCCGTACCTCCTCGTGGAACGCCTTGCACGCCGCGCACAGGTGATCGGTGACCAGTGGCGCATCGGCCAGCAGCGCCTGGATGTGCGGCCGTTTGTCGTCCAGCACGCGCAGCGGATTCTCCTCGACCCGCCGGCGGGTCTCCGGGTCGAGCTCGACACCGCGCAGGTAGTCCTGCAGCGCAGCGCGGTAGGCCGGGCGGCATTCCCGGCAGCCCAGCGAGTTGAGCAGCAACCGAACCCGGGTGAGACCGAGAGCCCGGTAGGCGTCGGCGGCCAGCACGACGAGTTCGGCATCCACGGCCGGATCCTCGGTGCCTACCGCCTCGGCGCCCACCTGCCAGAAGTGGCGGTAGCGGCCGGCTTGGGGCCGCTCGTAGCGGAAGAAGGGCCCGGAATAGTACAGCTTGACCGGCAGCTGGCCACGTGCCAGCCCGTGCTCGATCACCGACCGGACCGCGGGCGCGGTCCCCTCGGGCCGCAGCGTGACCGAGCGGCCGCCCCGGTCGTCGAACGTGTACATCTCCTTCGTGACCACGTCGGTCGACTCGCCGACACCGCGAGCGAACAGATCGGTGTCCTCGAAGACCGGCGTCTCGATGTACTCGTACCCGCCGGACCGCGCGGCGGCGATCATCGCCGTGCGCACCATGAGCGCAAGCGGCGAGTCCGGCGGAAGGAGGTCGTAGGTGCCCTTCGGGGCGTGGTAACCGTCAGTCACGTCAGAGTCCTCGGGCCGGAGCCGCGTGCGGCTTCGCCTCCTGCAAGAACGGGTTGATGACGCGCTCCCGGCCGATCGTGGTGCTCGGACCGTGGCCGGGCAGGACCACGGTGTCGTCGGCCAGCGGCAGCACCTTGGTGGCGAGACTGCGCAGCATGGTCGGGTAGTCACCACCGGGCAGATCGGTGCGCCCGATAGAGCCGGCAAACAGCACGTCCCCGGACAGCAACGTAACCGGCTCGGCCGGGGACGAGCCCGGGAGCCGGAACATCACCGATCCGCGGGTGTGGCCGGGCGCGTGATCCACCGTGATCGACAGACCGGCCAGCTCGACCACACCGCCATCGCCCAGCGGCGCCACATCGGCCGGCTCGGTCCAGGTCAACCGGCCGCCGAACAGCTCGACCATGCCGGACCCGAACCCCTTCGCCGGGTCGGCCAGCAACTCCCGGTCGTCCGGATGGATGTACGCGGTGATCCCCCGCGCTCCGCAGACCGGTGTCACCGAGAATGTGTGGTCGAGGTGGCCGTGGGTGAGCAGGACGGCGACCGGGCGCAGCCGATGCTCGCGCAGCACCGCGTCGAGGTTCACGTCGACACCGATGCCGGGATCGACGATCACGCACTCCGCACCGGCTGCCGGAGCGACCACGAAGCAGTTCGTGTCGAACGCGGCGGCGGGGAAGCCGACGACGAGCACCCAGGATCCTCCTCCACTGCCCGGATCACGATTGTCCACCCCGGATTCGGGGCGCGATTCGAGCCTACCGGGTGAGCTGCCTACACTTTGACCGCTACAGATGTCGGCCAAGGCTCGGATCGCGCATCTGCGGCGCTGATCATCCAGTCGTGATCATCAGCAGCGGTCCAGAACTCAAGTCAACGTGGTTGCACAGGAGGTTGCCGGTGGGCGGCAACAAGCGGCAGCGCGAGCTGGCCAGGCGGAAGTACGAGCGACAGCAGGCGCGGCGCGCCAAGCAGCACCACCGGACCCGGACGCGGACCCGGGTTGCGCTGGTCATGCTAGGCGTGTTCGCGGTCGTGGGCGGCGCGATCTTCCTCGGCAGCCTGTTCGGCGGCGACTCCAACGGAGCGGCGGCGGACCAGGACGTATCCCAGCCGCCCGGTGAGTGCGACTACCGCTCCGTGGATCGCACCGGGCGAGAGGTGACGTCGGTCGGTACCCCGCCCCCGGTTGCCCCGCTGCTTCCGACGGTGCAAGCGATCGTGCACACCAACAAGGGTGACATCAAGCTGGAGCTGGACCAGAAAAAGGCGCCGTGCACGGTCAACTCGTTCGTGTTCCTGGCCAAGAACGACTACTTCGACAACACCACGTGCCATCGCCTGCTGACCGGCTCCGCGGGTGGGGTGCTGCAGTGCGGTGACCCGTCGGCAACCGGGCGTGGCGGCCCCGGGTACGAGTTCAACGACGAAAACCTGGGTGGCGCGGTCTACACCAAGGGCGTGGTCGCCATGGCGAACTCCGGTCCCAACACCAATGGCAGCCAGTTCTTCATGGTGTACTCGGACTCGGGCTTCCCCCCGAGTTACACCCCGTTCGGGCGCGTCACAGAGGGGCTGGACATCTTGTCGCAGGTGGCTAAGGGTGGGGTGACCGGGCCGAACGACGATCAGCCCAAGACCAAAGTCGTCATCAAGGACGTAGAGATAGTTCCCGCCTAACCGGCCGGCCCAGCGTGGCCGCCCTCGGGAACCACACGGCCGAGTCCGTTCGGCCATGACGCCGCAGGAGGCGAAGGTGACCAGCGATCCGTGGGGCCGCGTCGACGAAGACGGCACGGTCTACGTCAGGACCGCGACTGGCGAGCGGGTAGTTGGCTCCTGGCAGGCCGGGTCACCCGACGACGCGCTGGCGTTCTACCGGCGCAAGTACGAAGGGTTAGTGCTCGAGGTCGACCTGCTCGAGCATCGGATCAAAGAAACCGACCTGTCCCCGAAGGACGCCACCGCCTCGATCGAGCGGGTCAGATCCGCGATCGACGGCGCGGCTGCGGTCGGCGACCTGGACAGCCTGCTGCAGCGGGTGGACGGGCTGACCGAGCTCGTCGAGGCGCGCCGGGTGGAGTACCGCGCGGCCAGGGCCCAAGCGCAGGAGGAGGCCAAGGCGGCCAAGGAGCGCATTGTTGCCGAGGCCGAGGAGATCGCCGCGTCGATGAACTGGCGGGTCGGTGCCGAGCGGCTGCGGGTGCTGGTCACCGAGTGGAAGAACACCACCCGGATCGACCGTAAGACCGACGACGAGCTGTGGCACCGGCTGTCCCGGGCCCGTTCCAGCTTCTCCAAGCGCCGTAAGGCCCACTTCGCCACGCTCGAGGTCGAGCGCGAGGAGGCCAGGACTCGCAAGGAGAAGATCGTCGGTGAAGCCGAGGCGCTGGCCGGCTCGACCGACTGGGCCAACACCGCGGCTCGGTTCCGCTCGCTGATGTCGGAGTGGAAGGCGGCCGGCCGGGCCGGCCGTGATGTCGAGGACGCACTGTGGGCCCGGTTCCGGGCCGCTCAGGAGCAGTTCTTCGGTGCTCGCGGCGAGGCACTGGCCGAGCGTGATGCAGGCCTGCGCGAGAACCTGGCCCGCAAGGAAGCGCTGGTCGCCGAGGCCGAGGGGCTGCTCCCGGTGACCGATCCGCGCAGCGCCCGCGCCGCGCTTCGTTCGATCCACGATCGCTGGGAGGCGGTGGGGCACGTGCCGCGCGAGTCCCGCGGCAAGATCGAGGGACGGCTGGCGGCGGTCGAGCAGGCGGTCCGCGAGACCGCCGAGGCCGAATGGCGGCGCACCAACCCGGAGGCCAGGGCCCGAGCCGAGGCCACCGTCAGCCAGCTCCGCGCGTCCATCGAGGCGCTGGACGCCGAGGCGGAAAAGGCCCGCACGGCGGGGAACACCCGGGCGGCCGAAACCGCCGAGGAGGCGGCCGCCGCTCGCCGCGAGTGGCTGGCCGAGGCGGAACGCACCCTGGCCGAGTTCACCCGCTAAACCCCGCGCGCCCCTGCCCTCTTGTTGTCGATCATTACCGCCGCTGTGCGCAATTGATCACCCCTTTTGGGTGGTTTGCGGTGCCCCACAACGGCAGTAATGATCTACCAACAAGCGAGGGCGCCCGTGCAGGGCTTACTCGCTCAGGTGAACAGCGACCGGAAGCCCTGACGCCAGCTCGGGTAGCGCAGCACCCAGTCGAGGTCCTTGCGCGCTTTCGCGTTGGACGCGCCCCGGCCCTCGGTCATGATCGTCGTGGCGGCCGGACCGGCCGCGAGCCGGCCGATCCAGGCCGGCACCCGCATCGGCGGCTTCGCACCGGCCGCTTCGGCCAGTGCGGGCAGCCACGCCGAGACCGGGGCCGGGTCGTCGTCCACGATGTTGTACAGGCCGGGCTCGGCCTGCTCGATCGCGGCGACGGTGGCCGCGGCGGCGTCCTGGATGTGCACGAACGACCACACACCGCCGCCACCGCCGACGACCGGTAGCCGCCGCTTGCGCACCGCCTCCACGATCTCGCCGTCCGCGCTGACCGAGGTATTCGGTCCGTAGAACCCGCCGTACCTGAGCACCACACCGGCGGGTGCGGTCGAGCCGGTCACGGTCGCCTCCAGGTACTTGATCGCGTCCAGCGTCTCCCGGTAACCGTCCGGCGGGTTCGGATCGAGCGGATCCTCCTCGGTCTTGACCGGTCCACCGATTCGCGCATACGGCCAGCCGGCATAGCTCTGCGCCACGAAGCGGCGCGCGCCCACCTCCCTAGCGGCGGCAAGCAGGAGGTCGGCACCTACCGTGCGCAGCTTGTTGGTGGCCGCGAAGCTACGGTCGACGTGGCGCATGTCGACAGTGGCGAGCGCGGTCATCTGGTGCACCACGATTTCGGGCTCGGCCGCGCGGACCGCGGCGCCGACCGCGGTCGCGTCCAGGCCGTCGGCCAGCACCGGCTCCGCGCCGAGCTCGCGGACGAGTGCGGTCTTGGCCGGGGTCCGGGTCATCCCGACCACCCGATGCCCGCGGTCGGCCAGCATCGGGATGAGTTGCTGTCCGAGCGCACCACTGGCGCCCGCTACGAAGATCTTCACCGTCTGCTCCTTCATACCTGGTTGACGGACTCTGAGACGAGGCAGCAGGAGCCGCTGTGACAGGCTGGACGGGATGGGCGATGACCGGGAGTACCGCGAACTGCGACCGCTGCTGTTCTCAGTGGCCTACCGGATGGTCGGCAGCGTCAGCGAGGCCGAGGACATCGTGCAGGAGTCGTTTCTGCGCTACCACCGGGCTACCAGGGCCGGGCAGCAGGTCGGCACGCCGAAGTCGTACTTGTGCACGGTGGCCACCCGGCTGAGCATCGATCACCTGCGCTCGGCCCGGGTGCGCCGGGAGACCTATGTCGGCACCTGGCTGCCCGAGCCGCTGCTCGGCGACCGCGACCCGGGGCAGGACCCGGCCGAGCGGACGGCGAGCACCGACTCGCTGTCGCTGGCGTTCCTGGTGCTGCTGGAGACGCTGACTCCGGTCGAACGCGCGGTGTTCCTGCTGCACGACGTGTTTGGGTTCGACTACCCGCAGATCGCCGAAATCGTCGGGAAGTCCGAGAGCAACTGCCGCCAGCTTGCCAGCCGAGCCCGCCGGCACGTCGCCGACCGGCGGCCGCGGTTCCGGGTGTCCCGGCAGCGCCGGGCCCAGCTGGCCGACCGGTTCTTCGCGGCATGCGACCGGGGCGATCTGGACGGGCTGGTCGAGCTGCTGGCGACCGATGTGGTCATGTACGGCGACGGCGGCGGCAAGGGCGAGGCGGTCAAGGCTCCGGTTCGCGGGCAGCTCCGGGTCGGCCGGTTCCTGCTCGGGCTGATGCGCC
>DATAFN010000261.1:0-7342 GCA_036257435.1 Actinomycetes bacterium | reverse complement strand
CGGTTTGAGCCCGGAGCTTCTCCTACGGCTGGACCGCGATCACGCCGAACCGTTGCGCTCCCAGCTGGAGAACGGCCTGCGGGAGGCGATCCGGGCCGGCCGGCTACACGCCGGCGAGCGGCTCCCGTCGTCTCGGGAACTGGCTGGCCAGCTCGGCGTCTCCCGTGGCCTTGTCCAGGAGTGTTACGGCCAACTCCACGCCGAGGGCTATCTGAGCGCGCGAGTCGGTTCGGCCACCCGGGTCGCCGCGATCGGCGCCGCCGCGGCGCCGCAGACGCCTCAGCGATCAACGGCACCGGCGGAACGGCTGATCGCCGACTTCCGTACCGGGGTACCGGATCTGGCCAGCTTCCCGCGCGCGGACTGGCTGTGGGCGCAACGGGAGAGCTGCCGAGCCGCGCCGACCGCCTCGTTCGACTACGGCGATCCGCGCGGCAGCGCGGTACTTCGCGAGGTGCTGGCCGGCTACCTGCGCCGGGTGCGCGCTGCCGCGGCGGATCCCCGGCACATCGTCGTGTGCGCCGGCTTCGCCCAGGGGGTCGGCATCGTCTTGCGGGTGCTGGCCCGCAGCGGCGTGCGCCGAGTCGCGTTCGAGGATCCGGGATACGGCGAGGGCACCACGATCGCCGCGGCTGTGCGGGCCGGCATGCAGACCGTTCCGGTGCCGGTCGATGCCGACGGCGTCGACGTGACGGCGCTTGCCGCGAGCGGCGCACGGGCAGTTGTGCTCACCCCGGCGCACCAGTGGCCCACCGGTGTGGTGCTGACCGCGGAGCGCCGGCACGCGCTGGTGCGGTGGGCAGGCGAGCACGGCGGCTACATCATCGAAGACGACTACGACGCCGAGTTCCGATATGACCGGGAGCCGGTGGGGGCGCTGCAGGGGCTGGCTCCGGACCGGGTTATCGCGCTTGGCACGGTGAGCAAGTCATTGGTCCCGGCCATCCGCTTCGGCTGGATCCTGTGTCCCACCGACCTAGCCAAGCCGATCGCCGAGGAGAAACGGCAGGACGATCGTGGTTCGCCGCTGCTGGACCAGCTCACCATCGCCACGCTCATCCAATCCGGTCGCTACGATCGGCAGCTGCGCCGCATGCGGATCCTGTACGCGGCCCGGCGGCAGGCACTGGTGACCGCGCTGGCGCGGCACGCCCCGGAGGTCACGGTGACCGGGCTGGCCGCCGGTTTCCATGCGGTAGTGCACCTGCCGGACGGTGCCGGCGCTCACGACGGCACCAATGAGACGACCGTCATCGCGGCCGCGCGGAAGCGCTCGGTTGGGATCTACGGAATGAGCGAGTACCGATCAAACCGCGCGACCACCCCACTGCAGCTGGTCCTCGGCTTCGGCAACCTGTCCGAGCGGGCCATCGAGGCCGGCATCGCCAGGATCGGCGACCTGCTCAGTGGTCAGCCGCGGGCACCTGAGCCTGCGCGGCCAGCACCCGCAGATACTCGGTTCGGGCGATGAAGATCTCGCGCATCTCGCCGGTCAGGCCGTCGAAGAACTCCTCCCGGTAGCCCGAATCGGTGACGACCGCGATCGCGAAGTAGAGACCGGTGAAGGCGGCGATTCCACCGGCTACCCGCAGCAGCGTGTCGGTGATCTCGAAATGCTGCCCGAGCACGTTGAACGCAAGGACGGACCGCGGCGCGGGGATTCCCCACGACGCCAGGATCTGCGGGCCGATCGCGATCGCGCCGAATCCGACGAACAGCGCCGCGACCCCGACCGTCACCACCAGAACCTGGAGCGCCTGACTGACCATCATCACCAGACCGACATTGAGCTTCTCCCGGCGGCGCAGCGGCGGCCCGCCGGCATCGGTCTCCGCCTCGATCCGGCGGACCTCTGGCGTGATCCGGACCGCCAGGAACAGCAACGCCACCGCCGCCAACCCACAGCCGACCAGTAGCAGCGCCACCGTCGACATGGTCGAGAAGACCTGCCACATCTCGGTGTTGACGAACAGCACCAGTGCAAAGATCAACAGGGGGGCGAGCGCCCGGGACAGGAGTGCGAGCGAGGTCGCAAGCTGGCCGACCACCCGGCGACCGGCCCAGCGCACGATCGCCGGCAGTCCGTATCCCCAGATCACGTACACCAGCCCCACCAGTGCAACGTTGGCGACCATGGTGGCCAGCGCACTCCCCAGCTGCCCGCCGAAGATCAGCGGCAGCACCGCCGGAGCGAGCGCGAACACGGCCAGTTCGGGCCAGCCGAAGCGGTCGGGAAACGCCAGGAAGGATCGCCCTCGGGCTCGGTTAACCAGGCCGAAGGCAGCCATCAGGATGGCCAGGCCGGCGATCGAGGCCGCGAGGTTGACCGCCACCGGCCAATCCGCCTGCGCGGCCAGCAGCATCTCGCCGATGAAAACCAGCGCGAACAACGGGGTGAAGCGGTTCAGGACGTCCCGGGTCGCGGAGAAGTCAACGATGAACAACGGCACCCCGGCGCGGCGAAACGTCCGCTCGTAGTCCGCCACTTCGGCCGTCATGCCCGCTGACCCTACCGAGTTGGGCGGCCGGATCCGGTCGAAGTTGGGCTAGCGCAGGCCTCGCATAGAGTCCCGGTGTGACCGCGGATCGGATCGTGGTTCCGGCCGAGCTCGCCGGCTTCCACGCGAAGTATTACGGAGCGGACGGTCAGGCCTGGTCCACGGCGCTGCCCGAGCTGACCGCAAGCTTCTTCGACCGCTGGGAGTTGCGACTGGACGGACCGCTCCGGCACGGCATGGTCGGTCTGATCGTGCCGGTCCGGACCGCCGACGACGTTCCGGCCGTGCTCAAGCTGGTCCCGATCGACCCAGAGCACCCCGGTGAGGGCCCGGCACTGCGGGTCTGGAACGGCGACGGCGCGGTCCGGCTGCTGGACGAGGACCCGGAAACCTGGACGCTGCTGCTGGAGCGGCTCGACGCGGATCGCTCGCTGCTCGACGAGCCGGATGTGCTGAAGGCGGTACAGATCATCGGTGAGCTTCTGGCCCGGCTGCACGCGCACCGGCCGCCACCGGAGGCCCGCCCGCTCAGCGAGGTGGCCCGGCTGATGATCGCGGACGTGCCAGCAGTGAGCCGCGCGTGCAGCGATGCCGAGGAGGCGCGGCTGCTCCGGTACTGGGCGGCGGCACTGAGCGAGGTCGTGACCGAGCCCGGCTCCGCACTACTGCACTGGGACCTGCACTACGAGAACGTGCTGGCCGGCGAGCGCGAGCCGTGGCTGGCCATCGACCCGAAGCCGCTGTGCGGTGATCCGGGTTTCGACTTGCTCCCCGTGCTGACCAACCGGTGGGACGAAGCCGTCGCGACCGGGGATTCGGCCCGCGCGATCCGCCGGCGGTTCGAGCTGATGGTGGAGATCCTCGGTCTCGACCGGCGGCGGGCGGTGGCCTGGACCTACGGCCGGATCCTGCAGAACGCGCTGTGGGACATCGAGGATGGCGAGCCGGCGCTCGACCGGGCGCAGATCCTGATCGCCGAGGCGATCGCCGACTACGCCGACTGACCGGAAGACTCAGGTGTCAATCCAGATGACCTTGTACGCGATGCCTGGGTGTCGGTGTGGCCGGCTCGCGCGCCCGGCGATCCGATGGCCGTAGCCGCGGACCTCCGCCGCCATGGTGTCCCGGTCGCGCTCCTCATTGTGAACCCCGATGATCAGCCGGCCATCGGGCGCCACCACCTGGCTCAGCAGATGGACGAGGTAATCCGCGCGCCGGTCGGGCGGCACGTAGTCCAGCCCGGTGCGCACCATGTCGAACCGTCGTGGCGGCTGCCAGCCCATGGCGTTGCCGGTCCAGATCCGGTCGGCCCACTGCGGGCAGCGCCGCCGAGCCAGCGCGGCCAGCGCCGGTGAGATGTCGAGACCGCACGGCTCGATGGCGAAACCCTCCTCGGCCGCCCAACCGGTCAGCGTCTCCATCAGGTGACCGTTCGCACAGCCGATGTCCAGGAAGCTGCCGTCGGACCGGATCGCGTCGACCAGCAGCCGCCGAGCCAGCTCCCAGCGCACCGGATCGCCGCTATGCCCGGACTCGGCGCGTGGGTTACCACCGCCCAGATAGGCCGGCTCGATGATGGCCCGCCAGGCCGCGTGCCAGCCGGCCTCGTCGAGCTCGCCGCCGCGGTACGCCGCGTCGATCTCCGCCGCCTGCTGCCATCCGCGTTCCTTCGCGGCCGCCAGCTCAGCCGGGTCGCACCGATCGCTCATCCGGGCGAACGGTACCGGCGCGGTGCAGGTCCGACCAGGCCTGACCGACTGGGCCCGACCGGCTGGGCCCGACCGACTGGGCCCGACCGACTAGGCAAGGTTGAGCAGCGCGATCCCGCCCGCGATGACGGCGGCCGCGGTGGTCCGGGCTCGGCCGAACGGTTCGCTGAACACCATCGCGCCGATCAACGCGCCGAAAACCACGCTGGTTTCCCGTAGCGCGGCGACCAGGGCAAGCGACCCGCGGGACTGCGCCCAGAGCACCAGCCCGTAGCCGGCCACCGCCAGCAGCCCGGCGATCGCGCACCGGATCACCACCGGTAGCGGCGGCCGGATCCGCAGCTGCCGCCGGCGCCAGTACAGCAGCGGGAGCACAGGTCCGAACAGCAACACCAGCCACGCGGTGTACCCGGCCGGGGAGCCGGACGCCCGGACGCCGAGCCCGTCCACGATCGTGTAACCCGCGATCAGCAGCCCGGTGACCACGGCCGCCAGGATCCCGGGCGCGCCGGCCCGCGTGGGCCGCCCGCCGGCGAACACCAGGCCACCGAGACCGCCGCAGATCAGGCCGAGCGCGACCAGCTGGCCCGGGTCGAGGTGCTCCCCCGCCACCACCGGTGCGGCCGCAGCCACCAGCAGCGGCGACAGCCCGCGGGCCAGCGGGTAGACCTGGCTGAAGTCACCGAGTTGGTAGGCGACTCCGAGCAGTGCGGAGTAGATCAAGTGCAGCAGCGCGGACGCGGTCAGGTAGGGCCAAGCGGCCACGTGCGGTACCGGCACCAGCAGGACCAGCACCGCCGCCGTCACCGAACTGGAACCGTTGATCAGGGCCATCGCGACCTGCTTGTCCGGCGCGGACTTGGCCAGTGCATTCCAGCCCGCATGGGCCAGCGCGGCGACCAGGACGACCGCGATCACCAGCCCGGACATGCCACCCCGGTCATCGGGCGGACCGCGCGACCAGTTCGGCGAGCACGCGGAGATCTCGCCGGAAGATCCGGCGCAGCAGCGGCCGGAACGCGAGCAGACCCAGCCGGCCGACTGGTCCGAGCCCCAGCGGTCCGAGCCATCCCAGCGGTCCGAGCCGGGGCGCGCGGAACGCCTCCCGCCACACCACCTTGGTCTCGTTCACGCCGACCGGGATGAGGATCAGGTCGCCGGTGCCGCTGACCCAGCCCACGTGCTCCAGCGATAGCCGGCGCGGTAGGTCCCAGCCGGTGATCCGGACCCGGTCCCGGGTGGTGATCCCGCCGATCCGTACCGTCGCCTCGGCCTGGACCCCAACCCCCTCGCGGTGCGCGCTGGTGACGACGAAGTCGCGGGCCTCGAGCATCCAGTCGCCCTGGCGTTCCCAGTCAGTGATCAGGTTCCACACCACGTCCGGCGGCCCTGGCACAATGGCCGCCACCACGATCGCGACCGGTCGTTGCGACCAGCCGGGAAACGCGCACGCCGGCATCTTGTCACTACCGGCTACTCGACCTCGAACCCGCGATCGATGCGCGCCACGCCGCCGCCGCCGCGCTCCTTCCGGATCACCGTCATCAACGCGTTGATCAAGGCAAGGTGAACCAGTGCCTGCGGGGTGTTGCCCAGGTGCCGGCCGGTATGCGGGTCGAGCTCCTCTGCGAACAGGCCGAGCGAGCCGGCGCCCGCGAGCAGCTTCTCGCACAGCTCGCCGGCCCGGACGTGCTCGCCGATTTCGCACAGTGCCGACACCAGCCAGAACGAACAGGTCGTAAAAGCGCCCTCGGCACCGCCGACCCCGTCGTCCGTCTCGTCGACCTTGTAGCGCTGGACGATCCCGTGCACGGTCAGCTCGTCCGCGATGGCCAGCACGGTCGCCCGGATCCTTGAGTCGTCGGGCGGCAGGAAGCCGAACAGCGGTAGCAGCAACAGCGAGCCGTCCAGCGCCTCGGTGTCGTAGTGCTGGACGAACACGCCACGCGCGTCCACGCCGTGCTCGAGCACCTCGGCCTTGATTTCGTCGGCGGCCAGTTGCCAGCGCTTGGCCGTCTCGTCCTCCGCCCGCAGCAGCGCCAGCCGGGCGCCACGTTCGGCGGCCAGCCAGCACATGACCTTCGACAGCGTGAAGTGCTTGGGCTCGCCGCGGATCTCCCAGATCCCGCGATCCGGCTCCCGCCATACCTTCAGCGCGCACTCGACCTGCCGCTCGACGATCGGCCACACGCGTTCGTCCAGCCGGTCCCTGGACTTGATGTGCAGGTAGAGCGAGTCGACCATCAGTCCCCAGATATCGTGCTGGCGCTGCGAGTGGGCGTTATTGCCGACCCGGACCGGGCGGGAGAACTCGTAGCCGGACAGGTGATCGAGCGTCAGCTCGTCAAGCTCACCCTCGCCGTCCACTCCATACAGCACCTGCAACTCGCCGTCCTGCTCGGCCCGGTCGGCAATGAACGCGAAGAAGTCGGCGGCCTCCCAGTCGAAGCCGAGCGTGTACAGCGCCCACAGCGCGAACGTCGAGTCCCGGATCCAGCTGTACCGGTAGTCCCAGTTGCGCTGACCACCCGGACACTCGGGCAGTGAAGTGGTGGCGGCCGCAACCAGCGCACCGCTCGGCGCATATGTCAGCCCTTTCAGGGTCAGCGCGCTGCGCTCCAGATAGGGCCGCCACCGGTGATCGGGGAACGTCCCGCGAGCGAGCCAGTGCTGCCAGTGATGAGCGGTCCACACCAGGCGCCGGCGCGCCTCATCGAACGTGCGCGGCGGTTCCACCTGTCCCCAGGACAGCGCGCAGAACCGTACGTCGCCCTCCTTTAGCAGGGTGCGCGCGGTCGCCTTCGGGCCTTCGAAGCCGATCCGCATATCGGTGGTGAATCTCAACGTGAGGTCTACCCCGTCGGCACTACACGCCGCGGCGTGGTAGCCGTCCTCGGTGTACTCCCACACCGCCCGGCGCCGGCCGTAGTCGAACGAGGGCTCGCAGTCGAGCACGACCTGCGCCTCGCCGGAGACGCAGCGGACGGTTCGCAGCAGGCAGTGGTCGGAGTCGTAGTCGGTGGGGGCTCGACGATGCGTGTGCGACCGGTGAGTCTCGTCGTGCCACGGCCCGACCAGCAGCAGATCCCGCACGATGATCCAGCCGCCGCCGCAGCCCCAGCTGGTTTCCAGCAC
>DATAFN010000169.1:0-1567 GCA_036257435.1 Actinomycetes bacterium | reverse complement strand
ATCGCGCTGGTTCATGTGATCGACTGCGCCACGCTCGAGCCGGACCGCGACCCGATCTCGGACCTCGAGGTCATCGAGGCGGAGCTGACCGCCTACGGCGCCGGGCTGGCCGACCGGCCGCGAATCGCGGCGCTGAACAAGGTGGACGTGCCGGAGGCCAAGGAGCTGGCCGAGCTGGTGACCCCGGAACTGGAAGCCAGGGGCCTACAGGTCTACTCGGTCAGCGCGGTCTCCCGGGAAGGGGTGCGGGAGCTCTCGTTCGCGATGGCGCGCCTGGTTGCCCAGGCTCGCGCGCTCCAGCCGCCGCCTGAGCCGACGCGGATCGTGCTGCGGCCTCGCGCGGTCGACGACTCCGGCTTCACCGTCACTCGAGATGGCGATCGATTCGTCGTGCTCGGCGCCAAGCCGGAGCGTTGGGTACGCCAGACCGACTTCGGCAACGACGAGGCGGTCGGCTACCTGGCCGACCGGCTTGCCCGGCTTGGCGTGGAGGAGCGGTTGGTCGAGCTCGGTGCGCAGCCCGGGGCGGAAGTGGTAATCGGCGCCGGACCGGGCGCGGTGATTTTCGACTGGGAGCCGCAGCTCATAGCCGGGGCCGAGCACCTGCTCGGCCGGCGTGGCAGCGATCCGCGCTTCGACCGGTCCCGGCGCCGGTCCCGGGACCACACCGCGGACATCGAGGGCCTTGGCGACGCCGATGCCGGCACGATGGGCGAGGCAGGCGGTGCCGGCAACACGGGCGACGCCGCCGACGACGAGGGCGAGCCGCGATGACCGCGGCGGGGGAGACCGGCGCGTCGTTACGCCCGGCCGTGGCCGGCGCCAAACGAATGGTCGTCAAGGTCGGCTCCTCGTCCCTGACCTCCGCCTCCGGCGGTCTCGACCACTACCGGGTCGAGCGCCTGTCCGCGGTGCTGGCGACCCACCGGCAAGCCGGCGCCGAGATGGTGCTGGTGTCGTCCGGTGCGATCGCCGCCGGCCTGGCCCCGCTCGGGTTGGCGCGGCGACCCAGGGACCTGGCCACCCAGCAGGCCGCTGCCAGTGTCGGCCAGAGCGAGCTGATGGCCGGCTACACCCGCGCGTTCGGCCGGCACGCGATCACGGTCGGCCAGGTGCTGCTGACCGCCGAGGATGTCGTGCGCCGGGCCCATTACCGCAACGCCCAGCGCACGCTCTACCGGCTGCTCGCGCTCGGAGTGGTGCCGGTGGTGAACGAGAACGACACGGTAGCCACCGATGAGATCCGATTCGGCGACAACGACCGGCTGGCGGCGCTGGTCGCCCACCTGGTCCATGCCGACCTGCTGGTGCTGCTCTCCGACGTCGAGGGGCTGTACGACGCGCGGCCCACCAGGTCGGGCGCTCGCCGGATCTTTGACGTCTACGACCTCGATCGGCTCGCCGCCGTGGATCTCGGTCGAACCGGGCGGGCCGGGGTCGGCACCGGCGGCATGCTGACGAAGGTCGAGGCGGCGAAGGTCGCGACCGGCGCTGGCATTCCGGTCGTGCTGGCGGCGGCCGAGCAGGCTGCCGAAGCGCTGGCCGGCCGGCCGGTGGGCACGCTGTT
>DATAFN010000149.1:0-15711 GCA_036257435.1 Actinomycetes bacterium | reverse complement strand
CAGACGCGCCCTGGACCAGGATCGTGCCGCCGGGCTGGACATCGGACGCGCTGAACAACATCCGGTACGCGGTCAGCCACGCGGTGGGCAGGCAGGCTGATTCCATCCAAGACAGCGCGGCCGGTTTCGGGATCAGGTTGTACCTGGGCACCGCGACGCGCTCCGCGAGCGTGCCGTCGTACCGCTCGGACAGCAGCGTGCGCCCCGGGTCGAGCGACTCGTCGCTGTGCCAGTCCGGACCTCCGATGACCCCGTGGACGATGACCTCGTTGCCGTCCTCGTCGAGGCCGGCCGCGTCGCAGCCCAGCACGATCGGCAGCCGGTCCTCGCGGATCCCTACCCCGCGCAGCGTCCACAGGTCGTGGTGGTTCAGTGCCGCGGCCTTGACTGATACCGCGGTCCAGCCGTCGGCCGGCTTCGGCTCGGGGTGGTCGGCTACCGAAAGTCCGGCCAGCGGATCTTCGGGGTTGATTCCGGTCGCAAGTACGGCGCGCATGCGTGGACCCTAGCCGGACCCCCAGGCCCCGGCTACGGCGTTCGCCACCGCGGGGGCGACCCGCGGGTCGAACGGCGAGGGGATCACATAGTCCGGTGTCAGGTCGGCGCCGACCAAATCGGCGAGTGCGGTCGCGGCCGCCAGCTTCATCTGCTCCGTCACCCGCCGGGCCCGGACGTCCAGCGCACCCCGGAACACGCCAGGGAACGCGAGCACGTTGTTGATCTGGTTCGGATGATCGCTGCGACCGGTCGCGACCACGGCCGCGTACCGGTGCGCGATCTCCGGGTCGACCTCGGGGTTGGGATTGGCCAGCGCGAACACGATCGCCTGCGGCGCCATCGAGGCCACCGTCGCCTCGGACACCGAGCCGGCGCTCACCCCGATGAACACGTCGGCTCCGGCCAGTGCGGAAGCCAGTGACCCGGTGAGCCCGGCACGATTGGTGATACCGGCGACCTCGGCCTTCACCGGGCTCAGGTCGGCCCGGCCGACGTGCAGGATGCCGCGGCTGTCGCTGACCGCCACGTCGCCGATGCCGGCGGCGAGCAGGATCCGGGTCACCGCGACTCCGGCTGCACCGGCGCCGGAAATGACCGCCCGTAGGTCCGCCAGTGTCCGGCCGGTCAGCCGGGCCGCGTTGCGCAGCGCCGCCAGCGCCACGATCGCGGTGCCGTGCTGGTCGTCGTGAAACACCGGAATCGGCAGCCGGCTCTGCAGCTTCGGCTCGACCTCGAAGCACCGCGGCGCCGAGATGTCCTCGAGGTTGATCCCGCCAAAGCCCGGCGCGAGCCGGACTACGGTCTCGACCAGCTCGTCAACGTCCCGGCATTCCAAGCAGATCGGTACCGCGTCCACCCCGGCGAACGCCTTGAACAGCAGCGCCTTACCCTCCATCACCGGCAGCGCACCCAGTGGGCCGAGATCGCCCAGACCGAGCACCGCGCTGCCGTCGGTGACGACCGCGACCGTGTTCGCCTTCCACGTGTACGTGAACGCCAGGTCGGGATCGGCCGTGATCGCGGTACAGACGTCAGCGACGCCCGGGGTATATGCCCGGGACAGATCGGTCCGATCCCGCAGCGGCACGGTCGGGTTTACCTCGAGCTTGCCGCCCTTGTGCAGGGCGAACACGGGGTCGTCAGCGGCCGGCACGGTCCGAATGCTACGGCGTCGCGTGCGGGTCGAGCGGGATCTCGTACACCGAGCGAGCCCGATCGCCCGGGACGACGATGTCCGCGGTCTCCACCGGACGCGACTCCGACCAGTGCGTTCGCTCGATCACCAACACCGGCAGCCCGACCGGGACGTCGAGCTCGGCCGCCTCCGGCGCGGTTGGCAGCCGGGCCGAGACCTCCTCGACCACCCTGGTCACCGGGAGCCCGATCGCGGCCATCCGCTCCATCACGCCGCGTCCGGCGTACGGCCCGCGTTCAGGCAGCAACACCGGAGTGCCCCCGGTCGCCCACATCGGCTCCCATGAGGTGGACAGCTGAGCCGGGGCGCCGTCCGCGCGGAAGACGTAGGAGGTCCGCATCACCTGCTCGCCCGGCTGGATCCCGAGCCTGGCCGCAATCGCCTCCGACGCCTGAGCTCGCTCGAACCGGTACTCCCAGCTCGTCTTGGCGCCAAGCGCGGCCACCTCTCTGGACACCGAGGATCCACCGCGCCGGTACCGATCGGCAGTGAGCCGGCGGAGCGCCGGACGCGGGCGAACGTATGTGCCGGAGCCGGGCCTGGACTCGATCAGGCCCTCGCCGGCAAGCACCCGAAGCGCGGCCCGGGCCACCGGGTCGGAAACCGTGTACTGCATGGTGATCTGCGCCAGCGACGGAACCCGGCTGCCCTCGGCCAGCTCGCCGGCCAGGATCCGACGCCTGAGATCGTCAGCAACACGCTGATATGCGGGCGGTCCGGGCACCTACGTCTGGCCTTTCCTCAGAGATTTCAAAACTCTGGCGAGACATTGTCGCGTATCGGTGGACAACTGCGTGTACGAGGGACAAGATTCGTACGCGAGCTTGTACGGCCTGTTCCCGTTCCACCCCGGGCTTGGAGGTCCTTGGTGGAGGTTCATCGGCATTCCTTTCCCGGCACTCCGGCATCCGTGCCTGCGGCGAGGAACTTCGTCCGCGGCGTGCTACGCCATCCCTGCGGCGACGACTGCCCGCAGGCCGAGATGGTAGAGCTTGCCTGCTCGGAGTTCGTCACGAATGCCCTGCATCACACCCCTAGCGGCAATGGGGGCACCATAACGGCTGCTATTACCCATCAGCCCGGAGTGATCCGTCTCGAAGTCGACGACGCCGGAACCGCGGTCCCCCCGCTGCGCCCGGTCGTCCCCGACGAACTCGCCGAGTCCTCCCGCGGCCTGATGATCGTAAACAGCATCGCGACCCGTTGGGGCGACGACGGAGTGCATGGACCATCCCTTCAGGCCGGCGGTTCGGCCGGGTGGCACCGGGCCTGGGCCGAGTTCGAGTGTCCGGAGACGTCAATCCAGCGATAGCACGCACCGACCTATCCTGACCGCCATGACCGGGGACGCCCAGATCGGTGATCTCATGGCCGAGGTGGCGGCCGGCCGGATGCCGCCGACCGATGCATGCGTGCTCGTCGTACCGGCGCCGTCAACGACCCATGCCGCGGTCCTCGCGTTCACCGCCCATCACCTGATCGCCGCCGACGTGCCGGACCAGTGGATCCAGGAGCAGGTGCGGCACGATCCGTTCACCGCGCCGACCAGCCCGGCGTTCCTGCTCGAGCTCGGCAGGCGGGCGGGACACCCGGCCGGCACGGTGGATGTGGTCTTCACCGCGCCGGCGGGCAGCGCGAACGGTGGTCCACTCGCGGTTCGCGAGGTGCCGCCGGACTCGCAGCCCCGGGTGGAGCGCGCGCGGCGCTACCGCAGGGATGTGCGGGTCTGGCAGACCCTCGACGGAGCCGGACTGGTCGTCATCGGCCGCGGCCTCGGCGGGCGCTGGGAGGCGTCATACGAGGTGGCGCCGGTTCATCGGGGTCGCGGTCTTGGCCGGCAGCTCGCCGCCACCGCCCGGACCCTGATCCCAGCGACCGACACTCTGTTCCTCCAGGCCAGCCCCGGCAACGCCGCCTCGATCAGAGCCGCAATCGGCGCCGGCTATACCGTCATCGGCGCGGAGGTGCTGTTCGGTGGCCGGATCGGCTCGGACCCCGGTTAGCCCGGGCCGCCTGGGCCGCCTGGGCCCGCGGCAGCCGTTACCGAAGCTTGACGTCCGATCGGACACCGAAGCCGACGGCCAGTGACAAGATGCTGCGTTCAGCGGATAGTTCGCAGGAGAGGGCGGGAGGTGCGGTGGAGCTCACGGCGTACTCCGACCGGGCCGTCGACCTGGTCAACTCCGGTGATCCGCTTCGACCGGAACGGGATGCACTGGCCAACGTCGACCGGCTTCGGCAGTTGCTGTCCGACTACCCAGTCTGGCAGCGCAAGGCCAGCCAGCGCGATCTAGGCCCGCTCCGCAGCGTCCGGGACCGGCTGCGCCACATCTTCGAACTGGCCGCGGCCGGCCAGGAGACCGTGGCGGTGGACGGACTCAACGCGCTGCTGCGCGAATACCCGATCCGGCCACAAGTCAGCGCACATGACGGCACGGACTGGCACCTGCACCTCGCGGAGGGCACGCCGAGTGTCGCCGAGGCGTACGCGGCCGGTACGGTCATGGGCCTGGCCATGTTCTGCACCGAACTGGGGGTGAGCCGGCTCGGTGTCTGCCAGGCGTCGCCGTGCCGGCAGGTCTACTTGGACACCTCAACCAACCGGTCCCGGCGGTACTGCTCGGAGCGGTGCGCAACCCGCGCGAATGTGGCGGCCTACCGGCAGCGCCGCCGCGAGCAGGTCGCCGGCGCCTAACCCGGCCACGGTTCGCGCCCGAGCCCAGCCGACGGCACGGCATCACCTATCCTCACGGCCGGCCTCGGGGCTTGAGCCGACGCGGCGGCCACAGCCGGAAGCGCACCACAGCGACCACATCGTGGTCCGGGATGGCGCCCACCGACCAGGAATCCGCCCCTTCGTCCGGGTTGTCGCGCTCGACCCACCAACCCTGCACGGTCCGATGGACGGCGCGCTTGACCGACAGCGGCCGGCCGTCGGGCAACCGCACCACAACCAGGTCGCCTGGCTGCGGCCGCCGACCGTACGAGATCAGCAGCAGGTCACCGTCGGAAAGGGTCGGCGCCATCGACCGACCCCGAACGACCGCGGTGCCTAGGCCACGCTCGGGCATTGCACCTCCCGGACCGCATGCCCCGTAACGCTGGGGGTAGTGTCCAACGCAGCTAACTACCTAGATCCGAAAAGGGGTTCGCGCGCATGTTCTCCCGCCTGTTCTCGCCTGTCACCGTGCACGCGCACTGCGACCTGCCCTGCGGGGTGTACGACCCCGCCCAGGCCAGGATCGAGGCCGAGTCGGTCAAGGCGATCTGCGAGAAGTACCAGGCCAGCGACGACGAGGTATTCAGGTCGCGGGCGATCCTGATCAAGGAACAGCGGTCCGAACTGGTCAAGCACCACCTGTGGGTGCTCTGGACCGACTACTTCAAGCCGCCGCACTTCGAGTCGTACTCGCAGCTGCACCAGTTGTTCAACGAGGCCACCAAGCTGGCCGGTGCCGGCGGCACGAAGAGCAGCATGGACCCGTCGGTCGCCGAGCAGCTGCTCGGCAAGATCGAGGAGATCTCGAAGATCTTCTGGGAGACCAAGCAGGCCTGACCAGCCGGGCTGCCCAATCGCCCACATCCCATATCCCACCAAGATCGCTGTTCCATGATCTCTCGAGGCCGAATCCGCAGGTGACGGCCCGGAGAGATCATGGATACGGCGATCTCGGCGCGGTCGAGTAACCTCACCATCCGTGATCAGAACCGCCCGACCCGACGACGTACCCGCGATCCTGCGCCTGATCCGCGAACTGGCCGCGTACGAGCGCGCCGAGCACGAGGTGCACGCGACCGAGGAACTGTTGCGGGACGCACTGTTCGGCCCGGATCCGCGAGTGCACGCGCACATCGCCGAGCACACCGACGGCTCGGTCGCCGGCTTCGCGCTCTGGTTCGTGAACTTCTCGACCTGGCTGGGCCGGCACGGCATATACCTCGAGGATCTGTACGTCCGGCCGGATCTGCGCGGATTCGGCTACGGCCGAGCGCTGCTGTCCGAGCTCGCGGCGATCTGCACCGACCGTGGCTTTCCCCGGCTCGAGTGGTGGGTGTTGCACTGGAATCCGGCGCGTGAGTTCTACCACTCGATCGGTGCGGTTGCGATGGACGACTGGGTGCCTTACCGGATCGACGGCACGGCATTGCGCGAACTCGCCGCGGGCGGCTCGGACGCCGCATAGCGCACGGCTGACGAACCGTCACCGTCTCGGATCTGCGCAAACGCTGGGACGGGATGCGCCAGGCGAACGCCTACGCCCGCGCGCGCTATACGGCACCCCACCGACTGCTCCTAGCAGCGCGAGACCAAGCCCTCGACCCGCCGGCGGCGAATCACTACCGAGGACAAGTGGAGGAAAGGGAGAGCCGCTATGGCGAGCAGCGTGCGCGTCCCAATCGTCGACGGGGCTATCGATGTCGACCTCGACTTCCTCTCGGACGTCCTGAGCGCCGGTGCCGACCCGCACGGGCGCCGGATCACGCTCTGGGGAAAGGGGATCGAGGACTTCATCCTCCTCACGGCGGACGAGGTCCTTGCCCTCGCTCGGGCGCTCCTGAAGGTCCACGCCCGCGCCCACGGCCGCAGCGAGCCCCTGGCCTTCGTCCTCGATCGGGAGACCAAGCTCAGCGATCTTATGGAGACGATCACGAAGGCCGTGGCCTGAGATAGCACGGGGTCACCCTGATTTGGCCGGGATTCATAACGACTGGTGGCACGGCCGGGCCGTACCCTGCCCGAGAACCGGGCCGAGGCGGTAGGTTGCGAGAAGACCGCGAGACAGGGGAGGTACCGGTGGCCATGGGGCCCGACGGCGACTTCGTCCAGCTACGGCTGCCGGCGGACGGCGCATACCTTTCCGTGCTGCGCACCGCGACCGCCGGACTTGCGGCTCGGCTCGATTTCACCTTGGACGAGATCGAGGACCTGCGGATCGCGGTGGACGAGGCCTGCGCAATGCTGCTGCCCGACGCGGTCGAGGGCGGGGATCTCACTTGCTTGTTCAGGCTGACCGAGAACGCGCTGGTGGTCTCGGTTTCGGTGCCGACCACTGACGGTCGGCTGCCCGCACGGGACACCTTTGCCTGGACCGTGCTCAACGCCCTGGCCGGCGAGGTCGACGCCGCCGCGGATGAGAACGACCGGGTCAACATAACGATGACCAAGAAGCGTGGCGGCGCGGGGCTTCTGTGAGTCAGTCCGCTCCTTCCGGCGCGGACTCCGGGCAGGACCGAGCCGCGGCACGAGAACTTTTCGTCGACATGCTCGAGCTTCCCGTCGGCACGCCGGAACGCACGGCGCTGCGCGAGAAGCTGGTCGAGATTCACCTTCCGCTGGTCGAGCACCTGGCACGCCGGTTTCGCAATCGGGGCGAGCCGCTCGACGACCTCGTCCAGGTCGCCACCATCGGTTTGATCAAGTCGGTCGATCGGTTCGACCCGGGTCGCGGGGTCGAGTTCTCGACCTACGCGACCCCGACCATCGTCGGCGAGATCAAGCGGCACTTCCGGGACAAGGGCTGGGCAGTCCGGGTACCGCGCCGGCTACAGGAGCTACGGCTGGCGCTGACCAGCGCGACCGCCGAACTCTCCCAGCAGCATGGCCGGGCGCCGACGGTGGCCGAGCTGGCCGCGCACCTGCGGCTGTCCGAGGACGATGTGCTCGAGGGCCTCGAGTCGGCCAATGCCTACAGCACGCTCTCCCTGGACGTCCCCGAGCAGGGTGAGCAGGACTCGCCGCTGGTCGCCGACTCGCTCGGCGCCGAGGACGAGGAACTCGAGGGGGTCGAGTATCGCGAGTCGCTCAAGCCGTTGTTGGCCAAGCTGCCGCCCCGGGAGAAGAAAATCCTGCTGCTGCGGTTCTTCGGCAACATGACCCAGTCGCAGATCGCCGAGGAGATCGGCATCTCGCAGATGCACGTGTCCCGGCTGCTCGCCCGCACACTCGCCCAGCTCCGCCAGGATCTGATGCGGGAGTGACGGCTCGGTCAGCCGTTGCCGGCCTCTGGCAGGTGGCCGGCCGTGCGCCGCTCCAGCGCATTCGTCGCCGACGGGGTAAGCAGCAGCACGACGGTGGTCGCGGCGATCACGATCAGCGGAATTCCGAGCTCACCGAGTCCGGCCTGGAGCTGATACCACCCCACTCCGATGGTCAGCAGCTGCCAGAGAATCGCCGGTGATCGGCTCCACACCCGGATCTTGATCAAACCGTACGCCACGGCGAGTAAAGCCAGCCCGCCGGCCAAGGCGAGCAATCCGGTCGTGACCGCAACCGAGACGCTGTCCGGCGAGCCGAACAACCCGCTTTCGATCAAGTAGAAACCAGCCGCCATCAGCCCGGTCCCCTGCAACCCGACGATCACCGCGGCGATCGTCAACGGGATCGGACGGCGGATCGAGGCGTTGTGCTTGGACACCGTCGCAGAGGGTACTCCAGTCGAACGATCCGATTTGGGCCGGTTCCTAGCCGGCTCGTTGCCTCGAAGGGAGACGGCATTCCCGACCTAGGGCCCTGGTGTGGCGAACACGACAGGCTTGAATTACGAAAACCCTCGTCACAGGTCTTGTGCCAGCGGGCCGGCGTTTGAAACGCTCGTTCTTGGCGTTCGGACCCGTCCCTGTCACAGGGGACGATCCGGAACTTGTATCCGCCACCTGCATCCCGCACCCGAGCACGTCCGGGTACGGGATCAAATCGGCTAGTGAAAGCGTTCACAATCGAAGCCGCGAAATTCGCGGCCCGCGGGGATCGCCCCGCCACCAAATCGGAGGAGTGGACCGCATGGACTGGCGTCACCGTGCTGCGTGCCGCGACGAAGACCCGGAGCTGTTCTTCCCGATCGGGAACACCGGGCCGGCGCTGCTGCAGATCGAGGAGGCCAAGGCGGTCTGTCGCCGTTGCCCCGTGATCGAGCCGTGCCTGGCGTGGGCCCTCGAGACCGGTCAGGACGCGGGCGTCTGGGGTGGCATGAGCGAGGACGAGCGGCGTGCCCTCAAGCGGCGCAACGCCCGGACTCGCGCGCGCACTGCCTGACGTTCCGACGCTTCCGACGCCCCCAGCCGATGAACGGCACCGGGGGCGTCCTGCGTCTCGTGTCCCCTACCAGCGGACTTGACACCGGGACTTGCCGTTCGCGGTGCGATGAGCCCAAGCTAGCGGCGGTTTGCCATGACTACCGCCATCGAACCTGGAATCATCGCGGGACGAGGACGACGCCCCGCAGACGGATGAGAGAGAGTACTGAAGCCAGTGGCTCGCACCCTGACCGATGCCCGTTACTGGGAGCAGATCATCGCGTCCGGCTTCACGCCACCGCTGGACCGGTCCCTGGATGAGATGACCGTCGAACTGGTCGAGTTGCTCGGCGATCCGGACCCGTACCGGCGCGACGGCCTCGGCTATCGGGTGCTGTCTCGCTGGATCGAGGACGGCGTCTACGACGACCTGCTCACCGGCCTCGGTGACGGGATGTGCGAAGGCCTGACTGTTGGGCTCGGCGAATCCGATACCGACACCGTGTTCCGCCGGTCGTTCTCCATCTTGATCGTCGCCGCTGCCCTGGACCGGGACAACATCGTCCGGCTACTGCACCCGACCACCGTGATGCGCTGGGGCGACGAGGGTCTGGCCTGGTACGTCAAGGAGTGCGACCTACGCGGGTGGGTCGAGGGGTGCGGTTGGGCGCACGCGGTCGCGCACGGCGCCGACTTCATCGCCACGCTGGCGCAGTCCAGGCACGTGGATGAGGGCAGCATGATGGTGCTGCTCGACGCGATCGCGGATCGCCTGGTGGTACCGACCAAGTACTCGCTGACCCAGGGCGAGGACGAGCGGCTCGCGTACGCGACGATGACGCTGCTGCACCGCAACACAGTCGATATGGGCCTGCTCGGACCGTGGATCGAGCGGCTGGCAGAGTCCTGGGAGGTGCCGTCCGGTCCGGTCCCGCCGGCGGCGGACAACACGATCCGGTATGTCCGGGCGCTGCACGCCCAGCTGCTACTCGGGGTTCGCGGCCGGCCCGGGGCGAAGGACACCGATCACTACCGCAGTCCGATCGACATCCGGGTCGAACTGCTCGGCGCGATCCAGCAGGCCCTGCGTACGGTGGGGCCGTGGTACCGCCCGAGAATCCGCTGACCCCGTCCGCGACCCCACCTGTCGCCGGGCCCGGCCCGTTTTCTTGGGTACGCGAGCACGCCGTCAAACGCGAGGCCGACGGCCTGCGCCGGCGGTTGCGACCACGCACAGCGGGTGCTGGCGGCCTGCTCGAGCTGGCCGGCAATGACTATCTCGGACTGGCCAGGCATCCGGCCGTGACCGCAGCCGCGGCGGCGGCTACCGCCCGGTGGGGCGCCGGCGCGACCGGCTCCCGGCTGGTGACCGGATCGACCGAGCTGCACGCGCAGCTCGAGGCGGAGCTCGCCAGGTTCTTCGGGACCGAGGCCGCGCTGGTGTTCTCGTCCGGCTACCTGGCCAACGTCGGTGCGCTGGGCGCGCTGGCCGGGCCGGGTGACCTGGTCGTCTCCGACGCGCTCAACCACGCGTCGATCATCGACGGCGTTCGGCTCGCCCGAGCCCGGGTGGTAGTCGTACCGCACCGGGATGTGGGTGCGGTGGCGGCCGCGCTCGCGGGCCGCGCCGAGGAGCGAGCGGTAGTGGTCACCGACGCGGTGTTCTCGGTCGACGGCGACCTGGCCCCCCTCGCGGACCTGGTCGCGACCGCGCGCCGGTACCGAGCGGGACTGATCGTGGACGAGGCGCACGCGTTCGGCGTGCTCGGCCGCGGCGGTCGGGGCGCGCTGGATGCGGCGGGCCTGGCCGGGTCGGCGGATGTGGTGGTGACCGCGACGCTGTCCAAGGCACTGGGCAGCCAGGGTGGCGCGGTGCTGGCCAGCCGCGACGTGGTGGAGCACATCGTGGATGCGGGCCGCACGTTCATCTTCGACACCGGGCTCGCCCCCGGCGCGGCCGGAGCCGCTCGCGCCGCGCTGGAGATACTCGCCGCCCGGCCGAAACTGGCCACGCTGGTCCGGTCCCGGGCCATCGAACTGGCCGGGCTGGCCGCGGACGCCGGCCTGGTCGCCACCGATCCGGCCGCCGCGGTGACCTCGATCCTGATCGGTCCGCCCGATCGCGCGATCGCCGCCGCCGGGTGCTGTGCCGAGCACGGGATCTGGGTCGGCTGCTTCCGGCCGCCGTCGGTGCCCGACGGGGTATCGCGGCTGCGGGTAACCGCGCGCGCGGACCTCACCGACGCCGACCTCGACCGCGCCGCCGCCGCCTTCCGTGCCGTCGCCGCGCTGCTAGCCGGTGACAGCTAGCCGGCCGGCGGGTTGGCGTGACCAGCGCGACAACCGCTTCAGTGGGTTTCGGTGATCTTGGCAAGCGAGCGGAGTGTGTCCGGATCGAGACCGCGCCCCATCGCGATCTCGTACGCGAGCAGTTGCAGCGGCAGGATCTCCAGCATCGGCGAGACCTCCTCGGGCACCCCGCCGGGCAGCGCGAACCCGATCGTGCCGCGCCCGACCGCCTCCTCGGAGCCGACCACGCACAGATCGGCCGACTGCGCGATCAGCCGATCGAGCACCGGTAGCAGCGCGGTGCCGCCCGCGCCGGCCGGCACCACCGCGATCACCGGAATCTTCGCGTCCACCATCGCCAGCGGGCCGTGCAGCAGATCCGCTCCGGAGAACGCGTGCGCGGCGATGTAACTGGTCTCCATGATCTTCAGCGCGGCTTCCCTGGCGGTCGGGTACGCGAACCCGCGGGCGGTGGTAACCAGCCGATCCGGGAACCGGTAGCGATGCACGAGCGCGCCGACCTCGTCGTCCCGGTCGAGCAGCTCGGCGGCGAGCCTCGGGATCGGCCGTGCCGCCGCACCTCGGCCACCACGCCAGAAGTCGACGAACAGGTAGAGGGTGAGCAGCTCGGCGGTGTACGTCTTGGTCGCCGGCACCGACAACTCAGGACCGGCGAGCACATCGAGGTGCAGCTCGGCCCCCGTCGCCAGTGGCGAGTCCGGCGCGTTGGTCACCGCCAGTGTGAGCGCACCGCACTCCCTGGCCACCCGGGTCGACTCGATCAGGTCGGGCGAACCACCGGACTGGCTGACGGCGACGACCAGGCAGTCCGACAGCGCGGGCCGGGCGCCGTACACGGTCGTCGTGGACGGTGAGGTCAACCCGACCGGTAGCTGCAGCAGCACCTCAACCAGGTATTTGCCGTACAGCGCCGCGTTGTCGCTGGTGCCCCGTGCGGTGAACAGCACGAACCGGGGAGCCCGCCGGGCCACCTCGGCCGCGACTGCGGCGATGGCGGGAGTCCCGGCGGTGAGTACCCGGTCCAGCACGGCCGGCTGTTCGCCGATCTCGGCAGCCATCGCACGGCCGCGAACGGGACGCTGCATACCGCTCCTAGCTGGGAGTCTCGGGCGCGAGTCGAGACTTCCAGCGCCCGCTCGACGGTGTCAAACCACCCTCACCCGGGTCGGGCAGGCATCGGCGTAGGGTGCCCGGATGAGCGTGCTCGTGGTGACCGGGACCGATACCGGAGTCGGCAAGACCGTTGTCACCGCCGCGCTCACCACCCTCGCCGCCGCCCGGGGATCGTCGGTCGCCGTGGTCAAGCCGGCCCAGACGGGGGTAGCGCCCGGCGAGCCCGGCGACCTGAACGAGATCACGCGACTGGCCGGAGCCGGGACGCCGTTCGAGTACGCTCGCTATCCCGACCCGCTCTCCCCCGCCGCGGCCGCCCGGCGCAGCGGGTGGCCCGCGCTCGACCTGGTCAAGGCCGCGAGCCAGATCAGGGAGCTCGCCGAGGACTACCGGCTGGTGCTGGTCGAGGGCGCCGGTGGGCTCCTGGTCCGCTACGACGAGGACGGCGCCACGATCGCCGACCTGGCCCGGATGCTGCGCGCGCCGGTGCTCGTCGCGGTTCACGCCGGGCTCGGCACGCTCAACCACACCGCGCTCACACTCGAAGCCCTGGCGCATCACGGGATCCCGTTGGCCGGGCTCGTGATCGGGGCCTGGCCGACCGAGCCGGACCTGGCCTGCCGATGCAACATCCGCGACCTGGAGACGCTCGCTGCGCGCCCGCTGTCCGGAGCACTCCCCGAGCATGCAGCCACGCTGCACCCGGCCGAGTTCCTCGCCGCCGCCCGATCCTGGCTGGCTCCTGCGCTCGGCGGCACGTTCGATGCGGCAGACTTCCGGCGGACACACCAGCCATGAACCGGACCGAACGAGGGCGAGCCGAGATGATCCTGGACACCGCGCACAGCCAGGTGCTGGACCGCGGTATCGGGCTGGACGAGGCCCAGGTCCGCGCGACCCTCGCGCTGCCCGCCGAAGCCCTGCCGGAACTGCTCGCACTGGCCCACCGGGTGCGGTTGCGCTGGTGCGGCCCGGAGGTCGAGGTCGAGGGCATCGTCTCGGTAAAGACCGGAGGTTGCCCCGAGGACTGCCACTTCTGCTCCCAGTCCGGCCAGTTCTCCTCCCCGGTGCGCGCCGCCTGGCTGGACATCCCGGCACTCGTCGAGGCGGCGATCGAGACCGCGGACACCGGCGCGACCGAGTTCTGCATCGTCGCGGCGGTACGGGGCCCGGACGAGCGGTTGATGCAGCAGCTACGGGAGGGCGTGACGGCCATCAGGAAAGCGGTGGACATCAACGTGGCCGCGTCGGTCGGCATCCTCACCCAGGCCCAGGTCGACGAGTTGGCCGAACTCGGCGTCCACCGGTACAACCACAACCTGGAGACGGCGCGCTCCTTCTTCGACCAGGTGGTGACTACGCATACCTGGCAGGAGCGGTGGGACACGCTGCGGATGGTGCGCGCGGCCGGGATGCAGGTGTGCTGCGGCGGCATCGTCGGCATGGGCGAGTCGCTCGACCAGCGCGCCGAGTTCGCTGCTCAGTTGGCCGCGCTCGACCCGCACGAGGTCCCGCTGAACTTCCTCAACCCGCGACCCGGCACCCCGTTTGCGGACCGGCCGGTGGTGGCGGCGACGGAGGCACTGACCACGATCGCGGCGTTCCGGCTGGCGCTGCCCCGGACGATCCTGCGGTACGCCGGCGGCCGCGAGATCACCCTCGGCGACCTCGGTACCAGCCAGGGCATGCTCGGCGGGATCAACGCGGTCATCGTCGGCAACTACCTGACCACGCTCGGCCGTCCGGCCGACGCCGACCTGGCCATGCTGCGCAAGCTGCGGATGCCGATCAAGGCGCTGTCGCAGACGTTGTAGGAGACGAGATGACCGACGCGACCGGCACGACCGAAGGGACCGCCACGATCGAGGGATCCGGCCCGACCGACGCCGTCGGCGACTCCGAGCGCCACGGCGGTGAGCTCGCCGCGGCGGTAGCGCGCCGGCACGGTGTGGACACGATGTTCACGCTGTCGGGCGCGCATGTGTTCCCGCTCTACGACGCCGCGGTCAAGGGTGTCCCGCGGGTTCGGCTGATTGACGTGCGGCACGAGCAGACCGCGGTGTTCGCGGCCGAGGCGATCGGCAAGCTCACCCGGACTCCGGGCCTGGCCGTCCTCACCGCCGGGCCCGGAGTGACCAACGGTGTGTCGGGCATTACCACCGCGTACTTCAACGGCTCGCCGCTGGTCGTGATCGGCGGTCGGGCACCCGAGTGGCGCTGGGGCACCGGCAGCCTGCAGGAGCTCGACCATCCCCCCATCCTGGCGCCGGTTACCAAGCACGCCGGCACGATCCGCGAGGTCAGCCAGATCGCGAATCGGGTGGACGAGGCGTTCGCGCTGGCGGCGACGCCACACCGCGGCCCGGTCTTTCTCGACGTGCCGATGGACCATCTGTACTCCCGAACCCGGGTCGGGCTGCCGCCCGCGCCCAGCCGGACTCCGGTGAGCCCGGATCCGGACGCGCTGGCCGACATTGCCGAAGCGCTGGCCACCGCGCACCGGCCGGTGCTGGTTCTCGGCTCGGATGTCTGGGCCGATCGGGCCGAGGACGCGGCCCGGCGTACGGCCGAGGAACTGGGGATCCCAGTCATTACGAACGGGATGGGCCGCGGGGTGCTGCCGGCCGGCCACGAACTACTGGTGACCCGGGCTCGGGCGCAGGCGTTCGGCCGTGCCGACCTGGTTGTGGTGGCTGGCGCACCGCTTGACTTCCGGCTGGGCTTCGGCAGCTTCGGCGGCAAGGACGGCAGGCCGCCGGCTCGGGTCGTGCACCTGGCCGACGCCGATTCCCAGCTGGCCAACCACGTGGATCTCGCCGCGAGCGCGGCGGGCGACCTGGGCGCGATCCTCGGCGGGCTGCTCGCGGCCTGGGCCCAGCAGCTGCGCACCCCATCGTGGACGGAGTGGCTGTCCACCCTGCAGCAGCAGGCCAAGGCCGCGACCGACGCCGACCGTGCGCTGCTGGAGTCCGCGGTCGAACCCATCCATCCGGCCCGGATCTACGGCGAGCTGATCCGGCGGCTGGCCGACGACGCGGTGGTAGTCGGCGACGGCGGGGATTTCGTCTCGTTCGCCGGCAAGTACGTCGAGCCGTCGCGGCCCGGCGGCTGGCTCGACCCGGGGCCCTACGGCTGCCTCGGCACCGGCCTGGGCTACGCGATCGCCGCCCGGCTGGCCCGACCGTCCGCCCAGGTCGTGCTCCTGCTCGGCGACGGCGCCGCCGGGTTCTCGCTGATGGACGTGGACACCCTGGTCAGACACCGGCTGCCGGTGGTGATGGTGGTCGGGAACAACAGCTGCTGGGGGCTCGAGAAGCACCCGATGCAGTTCCTGTACGGGTACGACGTGGTCGCGGAGCTTGGCGTCCAGACCCGCTACGACGAGGTGGTCCGCGCGCTGGGCGGTGCCGGCGAGCTGGTGACCGCGCCGGATGAGATCGGCCCGGCCCTGGATCGCGCGTTCGCCTCCGGGGTGCCGTACCTGGTCAACGTGGTCACCGATCCGTCGGTGGTGTACCCGAGGACGACCACCGGGATCTGAGCCGATCAGCGGGAACCGTGGATCGGTCGGCCGCGTCCGA
>DATAFN010000065.1:0-6891 GCA_036257435.1 Actinomycetes bacterium | reverse complement strand
GCCGGAGGCGCGCCCGCCGACTCGGAAGGAGGTCGACCGGGCGGTAGGCCCGGTGATCGCGTACCTGGCCCGGGCCGACATGCACTCGGCCGTCGTCTCGACGGCACTGGTCGACGCCGTGCCCGCCGTCGTCGGCGCGTCGGGTTACCACGACGGACTCGTGCGCCGGGAGGCCAATCACGTTGCCCGCCGAGCGACCCGCGACACGCTTGGGTGGCAGCGGCGCCGGTCCCTGCAGCGTGCGACCTTGCGCCGGGCGGCCGAACTCGGCATCGGCGCGGTCCATGAGATCGCCGGGCCGCACATCGCCGGTGCCGACGACCTGCGCGGCTTGCTGTCCGTGGTGGCCACCGAGCCCGGGCCCGACGTGGTCGGCTATTGGGGAGCGGCCGGCGCCGGAGTCGACCAAGCGCGCGCGTTCGGCTGTGTCGGTGCAGCAGGCGACCTGAACATCGACGGCAGCCTCGGCTCGCGGACGGCGGCACTGTCGATGCCGTATGCGGACGCCCCGGGTGAACTGGGCTACCTGTATCTGCACCTGGACGAGGCGGCCGAACATGTCGTCGCCTGCACCCGCGCCGGAATCCAGGCCGGCTTCCACTGCATCGGCGACGAGGCGGTGCGCATCGCGATATCGGCGATGAGCCAGGCGGCCGAGCGATCCGGCCTGAACCCGCTGATCGCCGCCCGGCACCGGCTCGAGCACGTCGAAATGGTCCCGGCTGATCTGATCGCCGAGATGGCCCGGCTCGGAGTCGTCGCGAGCATCCAGCCGCGCTTCGACGAGTACTGGGGTGGGGACGAGCGAATGTACGCCGCCCGGCTGGGCGTCGACCGGGCTCGGGCGATGAACCCCTTCGCCACCATGGCCCGCTTCGGCGTGGCGCTCGCAGTGGGTTCGGACTCGCCGGTCACCCCACTGGGTGGGTGGGAGGCGGTCCGAGCCGCGGCCTACCACCGCACCCCTGAGCACCGTCTCACCGTCCGGGCCGCGTTCGCCGCAGCGACCCGGGGCGGCTGGCGCGCCGCCCGGGTCGACGACGCCGGCGTCCTCGCGCCGGGCATGGTCGCCACGTACGCCGTCTGGGAGGTCCCCGGCGACCTCGTCGTCGCGGCACCGGACGAACGCATCGCCGCATGGTCGACCGACCCGCGATCAGGTGTCCCAGGCCTGCCCGACCTCGCCCCGGGAGCCCCGTTGCCGACCTGTGACCGAACTGTCGTCCGTGGTCGGACCGTGTTCGACCGCGGGTCTCTGTCGTGATCGCGACTGCGGCCCGGCCAGACCGGTAGGCATCGAACGGGAACCCGCTCCGTTCCCGGTTCGCCGGGCCGACAGGAGGGTCGTCCCTGCGACGAAGGGAGGCCGGAATGAGCATTGGGGCCTGGATGATGGTGCTGGTAGCGCTGGTGACCGTCGCTACGCTCACGTTTCTGGTGTTCTCCATGGTGCGCAGCATCCAGAACGAACGATCGCCGGACCGAAGCGTGGCTGACGTCATCGGGCCGAAATTGGCGCCCACAACGCCCGCCTGACCTGCGACAACACGCTGTCTGCGCTGGTCACGCCGGGTTTGACAGGCCCAGCACAACGGAGCAAAGTCGCATCCTGTCCACCAGCGGACCCTGCTCGGGCCGATGTCCGAGCGCGCCGCGTGACCGGGGCCGAGGGGAGCCGCCGGCGCTGTGCCGGAGACCCATGAGCCAGGTCCACGATCGCTCGGCGCGCAGCGTCGTTATCGAGCGGCACGGGGTGCGACGAGGTCGGGCCCGGCCCGCCCAGTAGACAACGGTCCGCGCTGCCGCAGCCGGCGGTGCGCGAGATCGGTCCGAAGGGCGTGGTCGGGCCGCGTCCGGCCATAGACGCCCCGAGTGGTGGCGGGCACAACGCGGACGCACCAGACGTTGTACGTTCACGCGCAGCACGTCTTGACGTGCTCACCCTTCCATCGGTACAAGACGGAGCCGGCCGCCCGTGACCTCTGTTGTTCGCATCGCAGCGGCTGTGGCAACCGGGGCAGCGCTTGTCCTCGCCTTCCCGCCGTACGACCTGTGGTGGGTCGTGGTTCTGGTGCCGGCGGCGTTCGCCCTGCTGGTACGGGAGCAACCGCTGCGGTGGTCTGCGTTGATCGGGCTGCTGGTCGGGCTGGGTTTCTTCGTGCCGTTCCTGCCCTGGGTCGGCCACGAGGTGGGCCCGGTGCCGTGGCTGATTCTCGCGCTGGTCCAGGCATTGTTCTTCACGCCACTCGGTCTGGCGCTCATGCTGGTCCAACGGCTACCGGGCTGGCCGCTGTGGACCGCCGCCGCGTGGGTTGCTGAGGAGGCGCTGCGCGGCCGGGTGCCCTATGGCGGCTTCACCTGGGGAAGGCTGGCCTTCTCCCAGGCCGACGGCCCGATGCTCGGTCTGGCCGGCGTCGGCGGCGCTGCGCTGATCACGTTCGCGGCCGCCCTGGCCGGCGGGTTGCTGGCATGGGCGGTGCTGAACCGGTCCGTTCGTG
This sequence comes from Actinomycetes bacterium, assembly GCA_036257435.1. Taxonomy (GTDB): domain Bacteria; phylum Actinomycetota; class Actinomycetes; order JAKEEW01; family JAKEEW01; genus DATAFN01. The sequence continues at coordinate 4,393 of DATAFN010000065.1, read as the reverse complement.
CTCGCCTGCTGGCCGTGGCCGCCGCTGCGGCGATCGTCGCGGCGGGTGCAGTGGTGCCGACCGCCGCGCCGGATCGCGCCCCGATCACCGTTGCGGTTGTTCAGGGCAACGTGCCCGAGCTGGGCCTCGAGTTCAACGAAGAGCGTCGGGTGATCACCCGGAACAACGCTACGGTGACGACTCGGCTGGCCGAACGGGTCACCGCCGGTGAGATCGCCCAGCCCGACATCGTCGTCTGGCCGGAGAACTCCTCGGACATCAACCCGTACACCGACGCCCAGACCCGGGCCGAGATCGCGGCAGCGGTCGACGCCATCGGCGCGCCAACCCTCGTAGGAGCCCTGGTGCCGACCGCGGACGAGCTGACCGGCGAGAACACATCGATCGCCGGGCTGCCAACAGACGGCCCGGGAGCGACCTACGGCAAGCGGCACCCGATGCCCTTCGGCGAGTACATCCCGCTGCGCCGGATCGCGCGAATGATCACCTCCGCGGTCGATCAGCAACCGCGCGACTTCGTGGCTGGCCCGGACGTCGGCCTACTCGACATGGGTCCCACCCGGGTCGGCGTGGTCATCTGCTTCGAGGTGGCCTTCGACAACCTGGTCCGCGACGCGGTTCGCGCTGGCGGCGAGATCCTGGCCGTCCAAACCAACAACGCGACGTTCGGTTTCACGCCGATGACCGAACAGCAGCTCGCGATGTCCCGAATCCGCGCCGTCGAGCACGGGCGGGCCGTGCTGGTGTCGGCCCTTGCCGGGGTGAGCGCCATCATCGGCGCCGACGGCGCGGTGCTCGCGCGAGCGGAGTTGCACACCCAAGACGCGCTGGTGGCCGATGTCCCGCCGGCGACCCAGCGGACCGTGGCGACCACCATCGGCGAGTGGCCGGAGTGGATTCTGGTCGGCATCGCGGTCAGCGCGGTCGCAGTGGCAGCGCTGCGGACCAGGCGCCGCGGCGCGACGTCCCGGGAACCGGTGCCTACTGAAACGGCGACGGTGGACGCGCGATGAGTGCCGAGGACGTCATCGGGCGCCTGCTGGTCATCGTTCCCACGTACAACGAGGCTCCGACCATTCGCAAGGCTGTCGAGCGGCTGCGAGCGGCCGTGCCGGTCGCGCACGTCCTCGTGGTGGACGACAGCTCGCCCGACGGCACCGGGGAGATCGCCGACAACCTGGCCGGACTCGACCCGCAGGTGCACGTCCTGCACCGCCCGCGCAAGGAGGGGTTAGGGGTCGCGTATGTGGCTGGGTTCCGGTGGGGGCTAGGGCATGGTTTCGACACGTTGGTGGAGATGGACGCGGACGGATCCCACCAGCCGGAGGAACTGCCGCGGTTGCTGAGCGCGCTGCCCGACGCCGATCTGGTACTCGGGTCCCGGTATATCCGCGGCGGACGCGTGGTCGACTGGCCGCTGCGCCGCGAACTGCTCTCGCGAGGCGGAAACCTCTACACCCGAATTCTGCTAGGCGTGCCGCTGCGGGACGCAACCGGCGGCTACCGGGCCTTTCGCTCGGGCGCGCTGCGTCGGCTGGGGCTCGATACCGTGGCCTCTCAGGGCTACTGCTTCCAGGTGGATCTCGCCTGGCGTGCCGTGCGGGCCGGGCTGCGCGTTGTCGAGGTACCCATCACGTTCGTCGAGCGGACCGAAGGCCGCTCGAAGATGAGCGGCGCCATCGTGCGGGAAGCGCTGTGGCAGGTCACCCGATGGGGGCTCGGTTATCGGTACGACCAAGCTCGTGGACGAACGGGGACGGCAGCATGAGGCTCTCGTTTCTGGCGCGGCTGGCCTTCGTGCTATACGTGGTGATCGAGATCGCGCTCTTCGTGCTGGCCGGGCGGTGGGCCGGCGGGGGAGCGCTGGCGCTCTGGGTGCTGGCGACCGGTGCGCTCGGCATCGTCCTGGTTCGGCGGGAAGGCCTACGCGCCGTGGAGACGGTGCGAGCGGCGGTCCGGGAGGGCCGGGCGCCGGAGCGGGCGGGTCCGGACCGCGGACTGGTGGCGACCGGTGGGGTGCTCCTGATCCTGCCCGGTCTGCTCACCGATCTGGTCGGTCTGGTGATGGCGCTCCCGCCGACCCGGCCGCTCGCGCGGTGGCTGCTCACCGTCACCGCCGGCGCCGTTGTCGGCCGGGTCACTCGGTCCGGTGCCGTCCGGCGGCCCGGGCTGGCCGGCCCACCACCGGGCCCGGTGGTGCGCGGCGAAGTTGTCGACTCCGGGGACGACCAACCGGGCTGAGCGAATGAAGACGCGAGCCGCCTCGCCGGGGGAGCGATGCGGCTCGCGTCGTGGCCGACGGAGGCCGGCGGGCGGCCGGCATTCCGACGGCGGTCAGGCCGTCTTCTTCCGCCCTCGGGATCCGGCCGCCAGGTGAGCACCGCCGGGCAGCAGGCCGGCCCGGAGCAGCTCGAGCCGTTCGTCGAGCAGGACCTCGAGGTCCTCTACGGACCGGCGCTCCAGCAGCATGTCCCAATGGGTGCGTGCCGGCTTGGTGGGCTTCTCGTCGGGGCGGTCGGTGGCCACCTGCAGGGCCTGCGCGCCGCAGCGTGGGCAGTCCCACAGCGCCGGCACCTCGGCCTCGGTCGAGAACGTCATCTCGAAGCGGTGACCGTTTGCGCAGTCGTAGATCACGTCCTGGCGGTCCGCGAACTCGACGCCGCGCTCGTCCTCGTAGCTGGTGGAACCCAGCCGCGAGCCCCGCAGTGTGGAACGCTCGGCCATCGTGTGAACCCTTCCGGGAGGGTGATCCCTGGGTCGTCGGACAGGTCTTCACGCCTTCCGCCGCAGCCGGTCAGGCAACGTGCAGGTAGACATCTGCACAACGCCGGTCACCGCGTACTTGTTCCGGGAACAAGAAATGAGCCGGGCTGCGGGCAACATGACGTCACTCACGGCCGCAACACTGCCGGAACCTCGTTGCCGGCCTGCTGAATGCCACGCGGTACGTCCAGGCGGGACAGCAACGCGAAGCCGGCTAGGAAGAACACGATGAGCACCAGGATGGCGTTGCGGTAGGACCCGGTGAGCTGGAACACCAGTCCGAACGCCAGTGTGCCGAACCAACTCGTGCCCCGCTCGGCGGCCTGGTAGAGGCTGAAGTACTCGCCCTCCTTGCCGCGGGGGATGAGCAGGCTGAACAGCGAGCGCGACAGCGCCTGACTGCCGCCGAGGACGACGCCGATGGCGATCGCCAACAGCAAGAACGGCCCCACCTCCCGCGCCGGGAGGAAGAACGCGGCGCCGATCACCAGTGTCCACATGCCCAGTGCAGCCAAGATTGTCCGTTTGCTTCCGATCCGTTGCGCGACCCGGCCGAGCAGCAAGGCGCCGCCGAAGGCCACGAACTGCACCAGCAGGATCGCGGCAATCAAGGTCGCCTCGGACAACCCCAGCTGGCGGTTCCCATAAATCGACGCCGCGTAGATCACCGTCTGGATGCCGTCGTTGTAGAGGAGATAGGCGACCAGGAACAGCAGGGTCTGCGGGTACCCGCGCGCGTGCCGCAGTGTTTCGCGGAGCTGGGCGATGGCCTGCTGGCCCAGCAGTCCCCGCTGCTCACGGACGGCCACGACGGCAAGGGGCGGACGATCCCGCAGGCCACGGAACGGAACCAATGTCCACAGCCCCCACCACAGGCCGGCCGACAACAGGCTGATGCGCACTGCTTCGCTGGTAGACAGGCCCAACGGCCGCACGGTGACCAGCGCCAGGTTCGCCGCCAGGAGCAACCCACCACCGAGGTAGCCAAGGGCCCAGCCCCGGCTCGACACCCGGTCCCGGTCGGATTCCGCAGCGATCTCGCACAGGATCGCGTCGTAGACCACCAGGGATGCGCCCAAAGAAAACGAGGCGATGACAAGCAGGAGGACGCCCAGCTGCCAGTTCGACCCGGCGACGAAGAACATCGATGCGGCACTGGCAGCCCCGGCCCAGGCGAAGCCGGCCAGCAGATGCCGCTTGCGCGACGTGCGGTCGGCAACCGCGCCGACGAACGGCAGCACCACCGCCGAGACGAGGGTGGCGAAGGTGACCGCGTACGGAGCGACCGAACCGGCCGCGACCGGAGCGCCGAGCACCGAGAGCGTTCCGCGGCACGGGGCCTCCGGCGTTCCTGCCTGACCGCACGCCGCGGTCTCGGCGATGGCGGTGAGATACGGGCCGAACAGGACCGCACCCGTCGTGGTCACGAACGCGGAGTTGGCCCAGTCGTAGGCGTACCAGGCCCGATGCTCGCGGGCCCGCTCGCGCGGATCGGCGAGCGGTCCTGGCGGTGCGAGGCCCCTGGTCACGGTGCTCCTCGGTTGACTCACCGGCGCCGAATCAGAGGTCGGACTGTCGTCGGGACCGTATCCGTACACTCGCGGTCCGGGAAGCACCGACCGAACAGGGG
>DATAFN010000043.1:0-11534 GCA_036257435.1 Actinomycetes bacterium | reverse complement strand
CGATCCACGCACGATCAGGGTCGCGTACGCGGTCACCACCAGCTCACCGTCCGCGTCGCACAGCTCGGTCCTGGTGCCCAGGATCTCGTTGCCGGCAATGCTCCGGATGCTCTCCACGGTCAGCGTCGCCGCCAGCCGGTCGCCGGCCCGGATCGGACGGTTGTGCAGGAATCGCTGTTCGCCGTGCACCATCCGCCCGTAGTCGAGCCCGAGCTCCGGATCGAACAGCAGCCGCTGCGAACTGGTGGCCGTGATCACCATCGGGAAGGTGGGCGGCGCGATCACGTCCGGGTATCCGAGCTTCTGGGCGGTCGAGCGATCGCGATAGACCGGGTTCGGGTCGGAAATCGCGTCCGCGAACTCCCGGATCTTCTCCCGGCCGACCTCGTACGGCTCACCCGGCGGGTAGCTACGGCCTGCGTACGACGGATCCAGCGGCATGACGGCGCCGGAGACTACCGGGTCTCGCGGTGCGTCGTGTGCTTGCGGCAGCGCGGGCAGTACTTGCTCAGCTCGAGCCGGTCCGGGTCGTTGCGACGGTTCTTGCGCGTGATGTAATTGCGCTCCTTGCACTCCGTGCAAGCCATGGTGATCTTGGGGCGGATATCGGTCTTGGCAGCCACCGAAGTGCCTTTCCTCCGTCGAATCGATCTCTGCAGTGGGTAGCGGTGGCCGGAATCGAACCGGCGACACAGCGATTATGAGCCGCTTGCTCTGCCGACTGAGCTACACCGCCGCCGGAGTCGACACCCGCGGGGCGGATGCCGGCCCTCGAGCCCCAATACGGAATCGAACCGTAGACCTTCTCCTTACCATGGAGACGCTCTGCCGACTGAGCTATTGGGGCAAGCAGGCACCGAGAATACACGGTCGATCAGCCTGGCCCGAAATCGTTTGGCCCGCTCGGACGCAACCCTGCCGGGCTCCTCGGAGCTCTGGTTTCGGAACTCCGCACGACCCACCCGGTGTTCCCGCCACATGGAGGTAGTCCTGGCCGTCGGGGTCGTGCTGGCCGGCCTCCTGATCATCGATCGGCTGTTCGCGGCCGAGCAGCGCCGCCGGGGCCGCAAGGACCCGGACGGCTCGGACGCACTGAGCGCGGCGATCATGGATTTCGACGGATTCCTCAATCCGGGCCGGCGCCATCAAATCGACGAGAAACGGCGCCAGGAGATGATGCGGGTCGAGGTCGCACCAAGCGACCCACGGTTCACCCAGATCGATCTTGACAGCGGCACCGCGGTGATCCGGTTACCGAACGACCCGAACCAACCCACCGCCGAGGATCCGCCCGCTGGGACCGAGCCCACCACGACACAGCCGCCCGCCGGAACCGAGCCGCCTGGCACCGCCGACCCCACCGACGGCGTGGATCGGGCGGTGGACCTTCCCCGGACCGATGGCCGGCCCGGGGAAGGTAGCGGCTAGGGCCTGATCAGCCCCAGACCACCGCGCGGTTGCCCGCGGCCCCGAACAGGAAGCTCTTCGAAGGCGTGCCGCCGCTCAGGAAGTTGCGCAGCAACCACCGGCCGGACCGGTACACGCCCGGTTCGTCCCGGCCGTCGACGTCCCAGTCCCCTACCACCGGCTGGTCGCCGGAGATCCCGAACGTGAACGTCTTGGTTGCCGGGCCGGCCGAGTTCTGATCCCGCACCGACCAAGCGCCGGCCTGGAACGTGCCGACGGTATCGACGCCGTCACCGTTCCAGTCTCCGGTGACCGGACGCTGGCTCACCGTGCCGAACATGAAGTCCAGATCGGCGGGGCCGGCCGTGTTGGAGTTGCGCAACAGCCACCGGCCGGCGCGGTATACGCCGATGGTGTCCTTACCGTCGCCGTTCCAGTCCCCGACCACCGGCAGGTCGCCGGCCTGACCGAAGTTGACGGTCACCGGCGCCGCGGTCCAGTTCGGCCGGATCCGCCAGGTGCCGCCGGCGAACACCGCCGGCGTCAGGGAGCCGTTGCCGTCCCAGTCGCCCATCAGCTTGCGATCGGACGCTGCGCCGAACGTGAACGTCCTGGTGGCCGGTCCGGCGGACAGGCTGGACCGCAGCTTCCAGACATTGCCGGCCACCACCCCGGGTCGGGCCCGGTGCGGCTGGACGACCTCGATCTGGAAGAACTCCTCGCCCTGCACCACCTGGTCGACCACGGCCCGGCCGTGCGTCTCCCGGTGGATGATCCCGGTCGAGGTCTCCTTGTCCACGGACAGTGTCGCGTTCACCGAGTTGTTCGGCGCGGTGCCAGTCAAATCCGCGAGCAGCTCGTCGAAGTTGGCCGGCTGGTCGCCGTCGCCGTTGCCGAAGAAGCCGCCGCCACTGCCTCCGACCACGCTGACCGAGCCGAAGCCGCCAGCGGTGTCCGGCGGCACGACCACGGACAGGTCGGCGTTGACCGTGCTGGTGCTACGGAACGGAGTCAGCACTGCCCGAAGGTTCAGCTGGCTTCCCGCCTCGACCCGAAGTGGCCGGTCGGTCGGCGCCGGCACGAACGTGCCGTTGGGCCGGCGGATCAGCACCTTGTCGATCGTGTACTGGCCGAACGTGCTGGAGATCGAACCAGTGAAGTTGACGCCGGTGATCTTCGCGGCCTCGAACGGGTTGTTCTCGATCGCGAACAGCTGGTCGGCCGGTTGGAAGATCGATTCGAACGAGACGTCGAACTGGTTGGCGAACATGTTGGACACATCAACCGTGAACGGCGCCCCGGATGCCCGGGTGCCCTCGATGACCCAGCGGAGCCGGGAGGTACCGCCACCGATCCGGTCGAACACCCGGTCCAGGTTGTTCAGCAAGTGGAACGCCGCGATGTCGGGCACGAACTCGGGCAGGTTCACATTGGTCGTGCCGGACCGGGACGCGCCATTGTCCAATGAGGTGACTGTCGAGTCCACCGGCACGGCGGCCGGCGCCGGCCCGAGCTGGGCCCGGATCGCGGCCAGCCGGTCCTGGTCCAGGGTGCCGACCACGCCGCCGGGGTTGGCCACCTTGAACGGGCCGAACAGGCTGGGCTGCACCAGTACCGCGGTCGCCGGGTGCACGCTCATCGACGACTGGCCACTGAACAGGAACGGGTGCCCGAACGCAAGCGCGGTGCTGCCATCGCAGACCGCGGTGGTGGTGCCCACCCCAACGGCAGTGAGATCACCGTAGGAGATGGCCGCGGCGAAGTTGCTGCCCGGGAAGATGTCCGCCGGCGATCCGACGTCGCCGATCGCTGCGGTGCCGGCCGAGTAGACCTGCATGTGCGGGATCCGCGGCTGCAGCCGCTCGGACACGGTTTCCAGGCGGGTCTGGCCGAGGCCGGACACGCCAAGCGGGATCGCCAGCTGAGTCATCCCGGCCGATGCCTGGGCCGCGGTCGCGGCGCCCGAAGCGACCAGCTTCTGCCGGAGCGCAGCGGGTAGCGCGACCTTCTTCGCCGCCCGTACCGCGGTGGCTCTGGTCAGTACCTCCTTCATGTCCGCGGCGGGCGTGATGCCGGCGATGCTCGACGAGCCGCCGGCCAGGCTGTAGGCAACCGCGCCAATTAGCCGGCCGTCTGCGGCATAGACCGGGGATCCGGACATGCCGGCCCAGATCCCACCGGCACGCTGGATCGCCGGTGAGTCGGCGTCCACGATGATGAGGTCGAGGCCGACGGCGATGCCATCGTCGATGACCCCGAGCACGGTCGCGGTGAACGGATCGGGTGCCGTGCCGCGCTCGACGGTCAGGCCCGAGCCGACCATCCCCGCGGTGAGCTCTCCGACCGGGAACGCGTCCGGGCAGGGGCCGGCGTCCGCACCTTGAGCCGCGGACGACGCGGCCCAACTGGACAGCCCGGCTATGAGTAATGCGGTGGTACCTGTGGCGAGCGCCCGCTGCGACCAGCGAAGCTTCCCCCGATGACGAAGGCTCACGATCCCTCCCTAGGTGGGTAAACGATTGAGCCGCCATCACCTGGACGCAGCCGGAGGGCCGCCGGTTTCGCTACCGGCACCGGCAATTTGCGCAGGTCTGCGGGGGTCCAAGCGGCAGCGGGCAAGAAGAGCGCGATTCCGGGCGGGCTGCCGATAGCATCCCGCCATGCTTAGCCATCGATCCCGAACGCTCCCGGTCACCATGGCGGTTCTGGTCGGCGCGGTGCTGGCCGCGGGTTGCGCGGCCGAAAACGAGGGCGCGCCGCCGGCCGCGTCCAGCAGCGGCGTCGCCTGCGAGAAGTCCACGCTGCAGACGGTGACCCAGGGCAAGCTCACCATCGCGACCGACGAGCCGGTTTACGAACCATGGTTCGTCGACAACGACCCGACCAACCAGAAGGGCTTCGAGGGCGCCACCGCCTACGCGATCGCCACGAAGATGGGCTTCACGCCGGCCGAGGTCGACTGGGTCCGGGTCCCGTTCAACGCGGCCATCCAGCCGGGCCCGAAGATCTTCGACTTCGACATCAACGAGTTCTCCATCACCGAGGAGCGCAAGCAGGCGGTGGACTTCTCCGCCCCGTACTATGACGTGACTCAGGCGGTTATCGCGCTGGAGAGCAACGACGCGGCGCGGGCGACGAACCTGGCCGGGCTCAAGGGCGTCAAGCTCGGTGCGCAGGTCGGCACGACCAGCCTGCAGGCGATCGAGGACACCATTCAGCCGAACCAGGACCCGGCCGTATACAACAGCAACGACGACGCGAAGCAGGCCTTGATCAACGGCCAGATCGACGCGCTGGTGCTGGACCTGCCCACCGCGTTCTTCGTCACCGCCGCGGAGATCGATGGCTCGAAGATCGTCGGTCAGCTCCCGGCGAGCGGCAACGCGCAGGAGCAGTTCGGGCTGGTCCTGGACAAGGGCAGCGCGCTGACCACGTGCGTGAGCCAGGCGGTCGAGGCACTGCGCTCGGACGGCACGCTGGCCAACATCGAGCAGGAATGGCTGGCTAACGTCGCCGGAGCGCCCGTACTGCAGTGAGCCACCTGGCGGTCAGTGCGATCGAGCGGGACCGGCAGGCCTACCGAAGAACGCAGGCCCGCCGCTCCACCGCCATTGCGGCGATCAGCACGGTCGTGTTCGCCGGCGCGCTGTTCTTCGCGGTCACCCGGTCCCCCGGGTGGCCGCGAGTGCGCCAGCAGTTCTTCAACCTCGAGATCGCCCGGGAGTCGCTGCCCCGGATCTTGGAAGGGCTTTGGCTGAACATCCGGGTGCTCGTGGTGGCCGAGGTGCTGATCCTCATCGTCGGGCTGGCCGTCGCGGTCACCAGGACCCTGCGCGGCCCGATCTTCGTCCCATTGCGCGCGCTGGCGGCCGGCTACACGGATCTGTTCCGCGGCATCCCATTGATCATCTTGCTATATCTGATCGGCTTCGGCGTGCCGGGCCTGCGGCTGCAGGGGGTGCCGACATCGGTGGTCGTGCTCGGGACCACGGCAATGGTGCTCACCTACTCCGCGTACGTCGCCGAGGTGTTCCGGGCCGGCATCGACTCGGTGCATCCGAGCCAGCGTGCCGCCGCTCGCTCGCTTGGCCTCACCTACCGGCAGTCGATGCGGTTGGTGGTTCTCCCGCAGGCGATCCGCCGGGTCGCGCCGCCACTGCTCAATGACTTCGTCGCGCTACAGAAGGACGTCGGGCTGATCTCGGTGCTCGGCGCGGTCGACGCGGTGCGCGCCGCCCAGATCGAGTCGGCCGAGACGTTCAACTTCACTCCGTACGTGGTCGCCGGGCTGCTGTTCGTAGCGCTCGCGATCCCGACCGCGCGAGCCGCCGACTGGACCGCGGCCAGGCTGGAGCGCCGGGAACGTGCGGCGGGGGTGTTGTGAGCACCCCCGTTCCGGTGCTGTCCTGCCAGCAGGTGGTCAAGCGCTTCGGCGAGCTCGAGGTGCTGCGCGGCGTCGACCTCGAGGTGGCCGAGCACGAGGTTGTGGTGCTCATCGGCGCCTCCGGATCCGGCAAGTCCACACTGCTGCGCTGCATCAACCTGCTGGAGACAGTCGACGACGGGGTCATCGTGCTGGACGGGCAGGACATCACCGACCCGCGGGTCAACCGGGATCTGGTCCGGCGCCGGATCGGCGTGGTGTTCCAGGCGTACAACTTGTTCCCGCACCGGACCGTGCTCGACAACGTCACCATGGCGCCGCGGTTCGTGCACAAGATGGCCCAGCCGGCAGCCGAGCAGGCGGCAATGGCGCTGCTGGCGCGGATCGGGCTGGCGGACAAGGCGCGCGAGTTCCCGGATCGGCTGTCCGGCGGCCAGCAGCAGCGGGCCGCGATCGCCCGCGCGCTGGTCTACCAGCCGCGGCTGCTGTTGCTTGACGAGGTGACCAGCGCGCTCGATCCCGAGCTGGTCGGTGAGGTGCTGGCGCTGATCCGGGATCTCAAGACCCAAGGCATGACGATTGTGATGGCCACCCACGAGATGGCTTTCGCCCGCCAGGTCTCGGACCGGGTGCTGTTCCTCCACGACGGGGCGGTGCTGGAGGCCGGCCCGCCGGAGCAGGTGCTCGAACACCCGGTCGAGCCGCGCACCCGCCAGTTCCTCGCGCGGTTCATCGAAGGCGGCCGGCTCTAGATCGAGACACGGCCGGTCGCGACCACAACTCGCGGGCCGGACAGAATGGCAGCCGTGGACCCAGCCGGAAACCTGTTCGTCGCGGTCGTCATCCTGGTCGGGCTGATCGGTGTCGTGGTGCCGGTGCTGCCCGGACTGTGGCTGTCCTGGCTCGGGATTCTGATCTGGTCGCTGTTCGAAAGCAGCGCGGTCGGCTGGGTGGTGCTGGTGGCGGCTACCGCGCTGCTGGCGCTCAGCCAGGTGGTGAAGTTCCTGATCCCGGGCCGGCGGATGCGGGTGGCCGGGGTGTCCTGGGGAAGCACCGCCATTGGCAGCATCCTCGGCATCGTCGGGTTCTTCGCGATCCCTGTGGTCGGGCTGTTCATCGGTTTCCCGTTCGGGGTGTACCTGGCCGAGCGGGTTCGGCTCGGCTCGCATGCGCAGGCCTGGACGTCGACCGTGCATGCGCTCAAGGCAATGGGGCTGTCGATCCTCATCGAGCTCGGTGCGGGCCTGCTGATGGCGGCTGCCTGGCTGGCCGGGGTGGTCGCGAGCTGACCGGGTTCTGAGCCGGCGGATGGCGACCGGCCGCCGGGCTACGCTGGCGGTACCAGAGCCGACGCTGGAGGGGAGGCGGTAGCGTGAGCCGCCCGGCGATGCTCACCGTGGACGACGATCCGGCCGTATCGCGCGCCGTCGCCCGCGATCTCCGGCGCCGCTATGGGCAGAACTACCAGATCTTGCGCGCCTCGTCCGGAGCCGAGGCGCTGGAGACCCTTCGCGAGATCAAGCTGCGCGGCGGCCGGGTGGCGGTATTGCTCGCCGACTACCGCATGCCGCAGATGACCGGCGTGGACTTCCTCGAGCAGGCCATGGACCTGTTCCCGAATGCGCGCCGGGCCCTGCTCACTGCGTACGCCGACACCGACGCAGCGATCCAGGCGATCAATGTCGTGGACGTGGATCACTACCTGCTCAAGCCATGGGACCCGCCGGAAGAGAAGTTCTATCCGGTGATCGACGCGCTCCTCGAGGCTTGGCAGGAGAGCGGAGACCGCGACGTCGCCGAGGTCAAGGTCGTCGGGCATCGGTGGAACGCAGAGTCGTACCGGATACGTGACTTCCTGGCTCGCAATCTGGTGCCGTATCGGTGGTTCCCCGCCGATGAGCCGGAGGGGCGCCGGCTGCTGGATGCCGCAGGAGCCGGCCCGGAGGCGATCCCGCTGGTGGTGACGCCGGACGGGCGACCGCTGGCCACGCCGACCGCGTCCGAGGTGGCGGCAGCGGTCGGCCTGTCCACCGCACCGGTGCGCGACTTCTACGACTTGATCATCGTTGGCGGCGGGCCAGCCGGGCTGGGTGCCGCGGTCTACGGCGCCTCCGAGGGGCTGCACACCGTGCTCGTCGAGCGCAAGGCGATCGGCGGCCAGGCCGGTCAGAGCGCCCGGATCGAGAACTACCTGGGCTTCCCCGACGGCGTGTCCGGGGCGCAGCTCACCGAGCGAGCTCGCCGGCAGGCCGTGAAGTTCGAGGCCGAGGTCCTGTCCACCCGCGATGTGGTGGGCCTGTCGGCGCGCGGTGGCGCCCGGGTGGTCAGTTTCGACGACGGAACCGAGCTGTCCGCACACGCAGTGATCATCGCGACCGGCGTGTCGTACCGGCCACTGCTGGCGCCCGGAGTGGCCGAGCTGACCGGGCGGGGCGTCTACTATGGGTCGGCGTCGACCGAGGCCCAGGCCTGCGCTGATACGGACGTATTCATCGTCGGTGGCGCCAACTCCGCCGGCCAGGCGGCGCTGTTCTTCTGCCGGTACGCCCGCAGCGTCACGCTTGTCGTCCGCGGCGATTCGCTCGAGCGTTCGATGTCCTACTACCTGATCCAGCAAATCGCGGCTATCGACAACATCGAGATCCGCACCGGCACCGCGGTAGTGCAGGCGCACGGTGACGATCACCTGGAGGCGGTGACGCTGCACGACAGCAAGTCAGGCACCCGGATCACGCTCCCGGGCGAGCACCTGTTCATCTTCATCGGGGCCGAGCCGAAAACAGAGTGGCTGGACGGTGCGGTCGTTCGGGATCCACGCGGATTCGTTTACACCGGACCCGATCTGGTGACCGAGGGCCGGCGCCCGGTGGGCTGGGACCGTGACCGCGATCCGTACTACCTCGAGAGCAGCGTCCCCGGCATCTTCGCCGCCGGCGACGTGCGGGCCAACTCGGTCAAGCGCGTCGCGTCGGCGGTCGGCGAGGGCGCGATGGCAGTAACCCTGGTGCACACATTCCTGGAGACCCAATGACCGGTCAGGTCACCCCCGCCGAGCTGAAGACGCTGTTTCTCTTCGAGGCGCTGACCGACGATCAGCTCCGCTGGCTGTCCGATCGGGGTCACGTCGAGGAGTTCGGGGCCGGTAGCACGGTCTTCGTCGAAGGCGACCCGGCCGAGTCCTTCTACGTTCTGCTGTCCGGCACGCTCGCCATCTCCCGCCGGGTCCAGCAGGACGACGTGGAGACCGTCCGCACCGACCAGCGCGGCGTCTACATGGGCGCCACCCAGGCATACCTGCGCGATGATCCTGGCGTCCCGCGCACCTACTTCGCCACGATGCGGGCAATCAGCGACTGCCGGTTCTTCGTCCTGTCCGCCGACGACTTCGCGACGATAATCCGCGACTGGTTCCCGATAGCGATGCACCTGCTCGAGGGGCTTGCCTTCGGAAACCGCAACTTCCAGGTGCTGATCGGTGAGCGCCAGCGGCTGGCCGCGCTTGGCTCGCTCACCTCCGGGCTGATGCATGAGCTGAACAACCCGGCGGCGGCCACCGTCCGGGCCACCGCGGCGCTGCGCGAACGGGTCGCCGGCATGCGGCATAAGCTGGCCATGCTCGCCGACGGCCGGATCGAGGCCGAGCAGCTGCGCGCGCTGACCCACGTGGTAGAGCCGATCATTGAGCGTGCCGCCAAGGCGCCCGAGCTGACTCCGGTACAGGCCGCCGACCTCGAGGATGAGCTCACCGACTGGCTGGACGGGCACGACGTCGCGGCCGCCTGGGACCTCGCACCGATCTTCGCCGCTGGCGGCCTGGACCGCGACTGCCTGGACGAAGTCGCCGCCACTGTGGGTTCCGGACTGCTCGACCAAGCGCTGCGCTGGATCGGCTACGCGCTGGAGACCGAGCAGCTGATGACCGACATCGAGGACGCCGGAAACCGGATCTCGACACTCGTCGCCGCGGCCAAGCAGTACTCCCAGGCGGACCGGGCGTCGCATCAATGGATCGACGTGCACGACGGGCTGAAGAGCACGCTGGTCATTCTCACCCACAAGATCGGAGACGAGATCCGGGTGGTCAAGGACTTCGACCGCACACTGCCGCAGATCCCCGCGCATCCCGCCGAGCTCAACCAGGTCTGGACCAACCTCATCGACAACGCGATCCACGCAATGAACGGCGAGGGCACGCTCACGATCCGGACCGCGCGCGATGGTGATCGGGTGCTGGTCGACATCGGCGACTCCGGCCCCGGCATCCCACCGGAACTGCGCCAGCGCGTCTTCGAGCCGTTCTTCACGACGAAACCGGTGGGCGAGGGCACCGGCCTTGGCCTGGACATCTGCTACCGGATCGTGGTGAACCGGCACGGCGGAGACATCGGACTGACCTCACAGCCCGGCGACACCCACTTCCAGGTGCGGCTACCCATCGCCGAGCCCGCTTCGGTGTGACTGTGGCCCGGGCGCGCGGCGAGCGGCGGACCGGCGGACGGGCGGCCCGGTCGGCCGGAAGGCTGCCTGACCCCGCAGCGGGGCCGGCCGGATTGCTGCCCCGGCGACTGCTCAGCCAGTGACGCGAACGGTGATCTCGACGACCTTGTCGCCGATGAGGCACTGGGTGCCGGGCGGGCACATCGCGTCGCCGAACGCGCGCACCGTGGCCTGGCCGGGCTTGACCGCCTGAATGATCCACTCCTGGTGCCCGGAGTCCATGATGTTGTTCAGCGGGTAGACCATCACCGCGTCGCCGCGCACCGTCGGTGTCTCCCACCGCCACGGCGGATCGAGTTGCAGCCGGACCGATTCGCCGACGGCCATCCGTATCACCTTGCCGTTGTCGGTCATCGTGAGCACGCCATTGGCCGGCGGCGGTGATCCGGTCGGTCCGGGCGTCGATGGGTCGGCGGTCGGCGGCCGGCTGGTTGGCGACGGCTCGTCCGACCCCGGCGTGGACGGCGTGCTCGGCACCGGCGAGGTCATCCCGGAACCGGTCCCGGCCGTATCGCCGACACCCTCCTGGCCGCATCCAGCCAGCGGCACGGCCAGCAATGCCAGGCCGGCCAGCAGCACCGGCAGGGCCGTGTGTCGACTCCGCGCATCCGTCCGTCCCAACATCGTCCGGCTACCTCCAACGCCCGACTATCCCACCTTTGACGGCGGCGCATGCGGTGCGGTTCCAGTAGCGCCAGGCGCGTGCCGCGCGGTTCCGGTAGCCCAGGCGCGCGGTCCGGTGCCGGTGGCCGTCCGGCGCCACGTGGAGACTGCGCCGACCGGCGTCATTGCCGCATTTGCGACTATGGCGTCGAGAAGTTGATCAGAGTGCGACCGGCGACCGGATTTGTCGGACATAACCAACCGCCAACAAGCCGCTGATCAACTTCTGGACGCCATAGTCATTTCTCGCGTCTCGCGGGATGCAGGCTGACCGTGCGGCCCGCGTGTCTCGTCGGACTGGGCTGGATCAGCGGTTGCCGATAGCGGACATTCCGGCTCCGGCCCCGTAAGTGTGATCAAGAGCCACCTGTGCGCCTGGACATGCATGGATATATCAGCACAGCACGAGCTCCAAGATCACACTAGTGCGGCCCAAGCCGGATTTGTCCTCCGCTGCGTAGTGGGGAGCTCGACCGGCGGGCCAAAATCGCGGGCGCTCAGCTGAGGCGTACGGCCCGAGGCTGGCGCGGCCTGGATGATCAGCCGCACGGGTCGGGCTCGGCTACGACTGTTCGAGCAACCG